>CAYMWC010000022.1:0-38939 GCA_964393695.1 uncultured Pleurocapsa sp. | reverse complement strand
TTTTGGGAGATTTCTTTCGTATTTCATCTGTGGGGCTGCCGAATGTGGGTTTAAAACAAATATTGTCCTAAGAATAATTTGTAGCGAGATTTCTTGAGTGTAATCGTGAATACAGATAGTCTGACCGACGTGCCATCGACCAATAACTTCTTTAGTTACCTCGACCATAGTTCGACCATAGCTTTTCATCCTTTCTCCATGAAAAGGAGGCATGAGTAACTTACGGTGTCTTTTATGTTCGATGCCATCGAGTAATACCAAAGAGCGATCGCCTAATAAAACTCTGATAGGTGCATTAGATTGCTGACTTACTTCAAACAAATTCGGATCGGTAGTAAAAACTTGTTCGATTGCTTTCGGGTTGCTAAAAACTACATTGGGAGGGAATAGCGAAGATTCAGGTGCGTAAAAAATCTCGCCATACTTTTGCTGGTATCTTTCTAACGTACCAAACTGATCTAATAAGGCGCGAATCATTATTGCGATCGCGGGATCTTTTACCGTTGGGGGTAGTTTGGTTTGGTTGTCGGCTGAAGTTACGGTAGTCATGGGTAATAATATTTGTTCCGTAAACAATATAGTTAAAACACGACAAGTAAAATATAATATGTCGCAAGTTATAGCTAGCTGCAAATTATGACGGCATAACGATAGATTAGGATAATATTCTGTAACTCTTGCTCTTTAATTCTACTGTTATAAAAAAGCTTTTATTAATCTTAATATATGACATATTATTCGCTTTTGTCAAGATGAAATCGAAAAATAATCCCCTGCGTCGTCAACCCCAACAAAAACGTAGTCAAGAGCGTGTCGAAAGAATTTTAGATGCAGCAGCTATAGTCTTTGATGAGGTGGGATATGACGCTGCTACTACTCATGCGATCGCATCTCGTGCCGATACAGCAGTAGGATCACTCTATCAGTTTTTTCCCGATAAATTAGCAATTTTCAATGCTTTGGAGTTACGTCATGTTGAGCGCGTTTATGTAATGTGGTCAAAGTTAATGCGCCCTGAAGTTATACAATTACCATTTGCTGATTTTATTCATACTCTTGTCACCCAAGTTGAGCAATTATTTACCAAACCGACTTCGAGAATTGTTTTTGCAACCTTTTTCACCTCCCCGAAGATTTTTAAAAATATTGACGCTAGCTTTACTCAAGAAGTGATTCAATTTGCAGCAAAATTATTTAAAATGCGTAATCCTACTTTGACAGAGCCAAGAAGCCAAATATTAGCAGAAATTGCTGTTAATGCTTCTAATGCTTTAATTTTGCTGTCTTTAAGAACTAATCAAACTCACAGTCAAGAGATTATAACCGAGATTGAAAACTTGTTGAAAGCCTATTTACAAGCAGATATTGGTGATGAAACGATTAATCAGAATTCTTTTAATTCCTTAGACAAATTAGCAAGGCAATATCAACTTAACTCTCGTCAAAGCTCAATCTTACGCTACGCTAGTCAAAACTCAGAAATAACTATTCAAAACTGCGAGGCGATGTTTCCTGATATATCTCGGCGCACTCTGCAAAGAGACTTAAAAGCCATGCTAGAGCAAAAATTACTGTTTTCTGAAGGTAATACAGATCAACGCTGTTATCGTCTAAATTCTGAAGGACTAAACTTATGACATCTGGCGACAAAAAAGGGTTTTAAAATTTGGCGATCGCGAAGCGTGGGCTATGCCCAATCGCCGAAGCCTCATCGCCGAAGGCGTAGCGCAGCCAATCGCGTAGCGTCGCCTGCGCCCAATCGCCAAATAACAGATATAAATTAACATCAACAATAAGCTCTAATAATGGTGCTAGCGATAGATGGAAATACTGATTTTTTGCCATACATTCTAGTTGATAAACTACGTCAAAAAATTTTAATAAAAACTATGGGAACTAAATTCAAGAAAGGCGATCGCGTTAAATGGAAAGTTGGGAAAGGCGAAACTACAGGAGAAATTGTCAAAAAGGTTACTGAGTCTACTACAGTTGATGGAAAAGAAATTACCGCCACTAAAAGTAAACCTCGTTATCTAGTCAAAAATGATAAGACAGGTAGTATTAATGCTCATGGAGCTAAGTCTCTATCTTTGATTGAAATTGAAGATAATCATAATCTCAAACCCAAACAACAAAAAATACTAGAAAATTTTCAAGAAACCGTTAACATGAACGCTTCAGAAATAAAAAAATGGCTAAAAACCCAAGAAAGTAATTCTGTTGGTCAAAAAGATCAAAAGGACAAAATTAAAGGTCGTAAGTCTGGTAAAAAAATTGTCAAAATTTTAAATAAAGATACATCTAGCTATGACCAAAAAGACTTTCAACATATGAAGAAAGTTGTCGGCTATGTTCATCGTCACCTAGCCCAAAAACCTTCTGGAAATATTCAAGAAACTGCTTGGCGATATTCTTTGATGAATTGGGGATGTGATCCACTTAAAAAGAATGAAGCTAGAAGCTAGAAATTAGAAGTCAAATTCTTCTTCTTCTGAAATAGTAAGTCTAGTAGGCAAACAACGTTTAATCTCTACACTAATTCCGATCGCTTTTTCGGCAATCAAATCTTCAATGTAGCCAGCTTGCATTTCTTTGGCTTCAGCGCGACTGTGAAAAGGACCAAAATAATAAAGACAATTTGGTTGTTTGGTGGTTATTTCTACCCAATAAGGCTTACTCGAATTAGATAGCACTATTGAATTAGCAACAGTCTTCAAGCGATTAGTAAAGATTTTAAATAGCATGGTTGTCATCTAGAGCAAACAATAAATAATTAAGTTAACCTCGAACGTTGAGCGTGAGTTTGATCGCTTGCCGAAAAATACCTAGATTTCGAGTTAGAGGTAATAAGATCTTAATTGTTGTCTTATCGCTATAAACCTCAAAGCTAGACTAGAAAAAATTGCTATCAAACCGAAGCTATTTTGCTTTTTTGGTCAGAGATTTTTCTCTACTTCATTTCTTTAGAGGAGAGAGTCTCTGGCTTGAAAATATATTCAGTGTATCTGTCTTCAAATGACATAAGACACTAAATTTATCTTCAAATCTTAAAAAGCGATCGACATAATATCATCTCTCTTAAGGAATAAGAAAGAGAGTCGAAGAAATAAAAAAGCAATATCTAACTTTAGATAGATATTAATATTACTCCTGAAGCAGATGTAGGAATTAATAAATTTTTTATAAGATTTGTTTTGTAAATGAAAATTAAAAACTGATTGATATATGACTATAGCTTTAAGAGATGATGTAATGTACATCTTACTCAAAAAAATTCATGAGCAAGATGGTAATGGTAAACACTCGGTGGATTTTCAAGCTACCGATTTCACTGGCAGAAACTTAACTATTTCAGATTTTCTTGGTCATTTAGATTATCTCAATCAAAAACAGTATATTAATGCTGACTTTTCTGGTAATGCTTATGCTAATCAAGAAGATGTACCCGATTTGATTAACCCAGAAGAAGTAGATTTTCGAGTTGCTAATACTTTTGGCGCACCAGATGGCCCTTTACCCCACTTGATTAAATTCAAAAAAGCAGAATTAACTGAAAAAGGGATAAAAATGCTAGAGCGCATGGAAGCCAACCCTCCAGCAGCATTAAAAGAAGGTGCATCTAATCCTATTATCGATACCCATACTCCATTTTTAGAAAAAGTTGCTCTCCAAGCCGAGTTACCAGACATTTTTGACGCTAGAGATTTAACTACTATTGTTTATCGTACAATGCGTGATTTGATGACTACGGAGACTGCTAAAGCTGTAGAATCAGAACTACATAAAGAAGCAGAAACAAATGCTGATAACAAAAGACTACAGCAAGAAATAGCCGAACTTTGGCATGATGATAATCCTATAGTTGCTTGGTTAAGTAAAATTCGTCCTCCTTTAAAATTTGATGCCGACACTTTTATTTTTCGTGTTGAAAAAGAAGGTGGATTACCCACAACTACAACTGGCGAAAAAGTAATTAATGCTGTTTTTTCTGCGACTAAAGATGAATTATCTGAGGATAGAATTAAAGAAGTAGCTGAATTTTTACCAGGAAGAATTAAAGATATGTGGCAAGCAGCTTAATTTCAGTTATTAATTAGTTGATTTTTTATTTTGGGGCGTTGTAATCACCGTCCTTATTTTTTGTTTTTTTAAGCTACGGTAGTTAATTTAAACATCCAAAAGAACTATCAATTAATTTTGAATAAATACGGTTTTGCTCTTGTTTATCATCCCGATTATGTTGCACCACTGCCTGATGCTCATCGTTTTCCGATGCCCAAGTTTAAGATTTTACGGGATTTATTGCTCAAGGATAGGGTAGTTGAGTTGGAACAGATCTATCAGCCAGAATTACCCGCTTTAGAGTTAATTCAACTGGTTCACACTCCCGAATATGTACAAGCATATTGTCAGGGAACATTAGATGCAAAAGCTCAACGTCGCATTGGTTTACCTTGGAGTGAGGCACTAGCTCATCGTACCTCTATCGCTGTTGGTGGCACAATTTTGACAGCTAAATTAGCTTTGGAGTATGGTTGTGCCTGTAATACCGCAGGGGGAACACATCACGCTTTTCCTAGTTATGGTTCAGGATTTTGTATTTTTAATGATTTGGCGATCGCTACTAGAGTTTTGCAAGATCAAGGATTAGTTAACAAGATTTTGATTGTCGATTTGGATGTACATCAGGGAGATGGTACAGCCTCTATTTTTCAGGATGACGAGAGTGTGTTTACATTTTCGATGCACTGTGAAGCAAATTTCCCAGGTAGAAAACAAAAAAGTGATTTGGATGTTCCTTTACCGATTGGTTTAGATGATGATGGTTATTTACAGATTTTAGCCAGTCACTTATCCGACTTACTTACGCAGGTAAACCCAGATTTAGTGCTATTTGACGCAGGAGTAGATACTCACGTGAGCGATCGCTTGGGCAAATTGTCTTTAACTGATCGGGGGATATATCGTCGAGAAAGAATGGTTTTAAGTACCTGTAAAGCAGCAGGATATCCCGTGGCTAGTGTTATCGGTGGCGGTTATAGTCAAGATATGTCTGCGTTAGTTTATCGTCATTCTTTACTACATCGTGCAGCCAAAGAGGTTTATGGTTTTGGTGATTAGTGATTGGTCATCAGTGACCAAAGTAGCAAGTAGCAAGTAGCAAGTAGCAAGTAGCAAGTAGCAAGTAGCAAAAAGTACTACTTGCTAATGGTAAAATCGAATTACCACATTCTATTTTTACCATGATTAATAATAGCATTTCGCTTCAAAATAGAACTCGTAATTTTGCAAATAGAGTAATAAGAGCTTATATTGAACTAAACAAAAAACATTTTGATGATGTAGGCAAAATATTATCAAAACAGTTTTTACGCTCTGGAACTTCGATTGGAGCAAACTGTTCTGAGGCTGAATTTGCACAATCAAGAAAAGATTATTTGTCAAAATTGACTATAGCTTTAAAAGAGGCTTCAGAAACAAGATATTGGATTCAATTAATGATAGAAAATAATCTTGCGCCAGAAATAAAATTTAAAGCTATGCTTGATGAATTAAATCAAATAATCAAAATATTAATTGCCATTACTAAAAAACTCAAAGAATAATTGCTACTTGCTACTTGCTACTTGCTACTTGCTACTTGCTACTTATTAAAGAATCTCTATAACACTATCAATCAATTCAGGAATATTAATTGGTTTGGAAAGGTACTTGTGAAATCCTACATCTAGAGAGCGTTGTCGATCTGTTTCGCCAGCATAGGCAGTTAGAGCGATCGCAGGTATATTTTTTCCTTGAGGTAAGGCGCGAATTTGAGTTATCAAAGTATAGCCATCCATTTCAGGCATTCCAATATCACTAATAATCAGATCAGGAAGGGATTGGTTTAAGGCTTGGAGGGCAGCATTGGCTGAGTTGACTGGTATAACTTCTGCACCTTCTTGTTCTAAAACGAAAGTGAGTATATTTCGCGAGTCTATTTCATCTTCTACTACTAAAATTTTTATCCCCTTAAGGCGATTGGCTTTTACTGGTTCATTAACGAGATTGCTATCGGCTGGTTTGAGTGTCAGTGTATTTATGAGTGGTAATTGAACCCTAAAAGTAGCTCCATTGCCTTCTCCTGGACTGGTTACTGATACCGTACCTCCATGTATTTCTGTTAAATGACGAACAATTGCTAATCCTAAACCCAGTCCCCCAAATTTACGAGTAGTGGCACTTTCCGCCTGACGAAAACGCTCAAATACATAGGGGAGAAAGTCAGCGGCAATACCTTGACCTGTATCCTGGACTTCAATCTCGGCTTTAGTACCAATCCGCTTAAGTTTAACTGTTACTTGTCCTGCTTCTGGGGTAAATTTAATGGCATTAGAAAGTAAATTCCAAACTATTTGCTGTAAACGTCCTGCATCCCCTGAAATTTGTCCGACATTGGAGTCTAACTCGGTTTGGATTTGAATTGATTTAGCTTCGGCAGCTAACTGTACCGTTGCTATTGCCGATCTGATAATAGATTCTAGATTAATTGCACTTATCTTCAGATCTAATTTACCGCGCAAAATACGGGAGACATCTAAGAGATCGTTGATTAGCTGTGATTGTAATTTAGCATTTCGTTGAATTATTTCGATTCCCTGTGCTGTTTTGTCTGCGTCTAACTTCCCAGTAGCAATTAATTGCGACCAACCTAAAATAGGATTAAGGGGAGTACGTAATTCATGGGAAACGATCGCCAGAAACTCATCTTTCAGTCGGTTGGCTTCAATTAGATCTTTTGTTTGTTTGCGTAATTTTTCTTCTAATTCTTTGATGAGGTTGATATCGGTATTCGTACCATACCATTTGATAATTTTTCCTGCTTCATTGCGCAAGGGTCTAGCTCTACCTAGAAACCAGCGATAAGTTCCATCCTCTCCACGTAAACGAGCTTCAAGATCGTATTTTTTACCTGTTTGTATTGAGTCATTCCAGGCTTGAATGACCTGTGGTAAATCTTCTGGATGAACAATGCTTGACCAACCCTGAGTTTTGATTTGCTCAAGGGCAACTCCTGTATACTCTTGCCAGCGTTGATTGATGTATTCTGTTTCTCCTGTGGGTAATGTCGTCCAAATCTGCTGAGGAATTATTTCGGTAATTAGTCTCAGTTCGTCTTCACTTTCTTTTAAGGCTTGTTTGCTGGCTTCGCGATCGCTAACATCAATAGCAGAAGGAATGAGATACTCTATTTCTCCGTTAGCATTAAATACGGGAACAATACTAAAGTCAACCAGAATAAATTTATTTTCTCCGACTCTGGCAAGCAAATCATAACGGACACTTTCACCTTTAGCTGCCCGTTGAATGGCATCTTCTAATTTGGCTTTAATTTCTGGAGAGTGAGACCACCAATAAGTTTCACAGAATTTCTTATGTAAAATATCTTCTGGCTGCAAAGAAGCTAAATCTAAAGCTGTCTGATTGACTTCGATGACCTCGCCATCGGTAGTTATAATGCCAGCAAAAATAATTAAACTGTCGAGTATCTTTCGCAGGCGATTTTCACTATCACGTAGAGCTTGTTCTGTTTGTTTACGCTCGGTGATATCAATACCAGAGGGAATTAAGTATTCTACTTTGCCGTCGGCATCAAATAAGGGAATTAAGGCAAACTCGATCAAAATATAATTTTCCGCGCCCAGTCGAACTTCAACTTCATAATTTATGTTTTCCCCTGTAGCTGCCCGTTGAATGGCATCTTGTAACTGTGCCTGAATTGCTGCATCATAAGACCACCAGTAAGTTTCAGGAAAAGGTTTATTGATTACATCTTTTGGTTGCAAATTAGCAGCTTCGAGGGCGGTACGATTAGCTTCAATTAATATACCATTGGGAGTCATTACGCCAACAAAGCTAAATAAACTGTCGAGAACTCGCCTTAAATGCTGTTCGCTATTCTGTATAGCTTCTTCTATTTGTTTGCGCTCGGTAATATCAAGGTTAATCCCACTCATACGAATCGGTTCACCCTGATTGTTACGAGTTACATTACCAATCCCCAACAACCAGCGAATTCCCCTTTGAGGGTGAATAATACGATACTCAGTCCGAAATTCAGGCAATTGACCTGATACAACTTTTGCGACTTCTTGGTTAGCCTTGGCCCGATCTTCAGGATGTAAGACATTCTCCCAATCTTGATAGGTGAGCAATTCTGTTTGAAAATCGAATCCATAAAGATCGTAGTTTTCTGGTGACCAAATAACTTTTCCTGTCGATATTTCCCAGTCCCACGATCCTGCTTTGGCACTTGATAGTGCTAGCTTGAGCAATCTTTCATTTTCCTGTAGCCGAATTGCTGCTAATTTGCTGTCGGTAACATCGCGAAAGTAAATAGATAATCCGTGAGTAGAAGGATAAACAGAAATTTCGTACCAGCGAGCAAAAGGAGGATAATAATATTCAAATCTGGTCGCTATTTGTTCTGCTAAAGTTTGACGAAATTGGCGTTCAAATTCTGTCCCCACTAAAGGGCTAAATTCTGACCAAATACTTTTACCCAGCAGTTGTTCTTGAGATTTGTACAATACTCGTTGGGCTTCCTGGTTAATATAGGTAAAGTTAAAATTTTGATCAAGAGTATAAAAAGCATCAGTCATGCTTTCGAGAATATTGGTAATACGTCGATTGGAATCGATTACAGATTGTTCTATTTGTTTGCGTCCACTAACATCTTGTACTGTTCCCATCATCCGAACTGCTTCGCCATGCTGGTTATAAAAGCCTTTGCCTTTAGCAGCTAACCAATGTACACTACCATCTGACCAAATAACACGATATTCAATGTTATATTCGGTTTTATTGCTCAAAGCTTGCCTAACGGCTGCATCAGTGCGATCGCGATCTTCGGGATGCAAAGTATTAAGAAACAGTTGATAACTTATTTCTGTATTGGGAGCAAGTCCAAATAAGGCTTTACATTGCTCAGTCCATTCCAACTTGTCATTAATTAAATCCCAAAACCACATTCCCAAACCAGAGGCGACTGTAGCTAATTGCAACTTGATTAATGTTTCTTGATATTGAGTACGTAGCTGATATTCTGCGATCGCTTGTTTAACTTCTAGGTTTAATTTTTCGGGAGTCAGCTGACTTTTGGTTAAATAATCTGCTGCCCCTAATTTGAGAAACTGCACTGCTATACTTTCATCTCCCTGTCCAGTTAAAGCAATTACAGGGGGACGATTTTCTCTTTGTTGCTGTTGCCATAAATTCAACCATTCCAACCCATCCATATCGGGCAACAGATAATCCAATAAAATTAAATCTGGTTGCGATTCTAGAGCTATTTCTAAAGCTTCTTCCCCTGATTCTGCTTCTACAAAATCATATTGATGTTCTGTATCCTTTTGTAGATATCGTTGATACATAACTCGATCTATGGGGTTATCTTCAACTAATAAGAGTTTCCGTCGTTGTGAACTTTGATTTTGAATTGGTCGATTTGTTTCTAAGGCTGCTAGGAGTGTTTTTTTCCCTTGAGACTCTGTAATCTCAGTAAAACTTACTACCACAGCATAAGCTTGACTACTATTAGCTTGAAATAGAGGTTGTGTAGCGATCGATAGCCAAACCAAATCTCCATCTGGTTTATGGAAACCCATCACCACCTCAGAACAGGGTTGTCCAGTTTTTAAAGAAGTAATTCCAGGATGAGTTGCAGCCGAAAAAATCGAACCATCTTGATGTATAGTCTGCCAAGGTGGCTCAAAATAATTCGCTTCAATTAATTGCTTGGCAGTATAACCTAAAATTCTTTCTGCTTCGTGGTTACAACTTTGAATACAGCCATCTGCAATCTGAAGTATTATTCCTACTGCTGGGGTTGAGTTGAGAGAGCGATTTGAATCTGTATTCATTATCGATAGTTTAACTACCTGCAAACCTTAATTGAGATTGCTTTTTGCTTTATCGGCACTCCGAAAGTTACGAGAAGTTTAATCCCATACTTCCTCACTTGGTACGATAAATTTAAAAATTATTCACAGTTTATCCACAGTCTTAGTTCAGCTTCTTCACCATACTACTTATTTTAACTTTCTAACTTCTATCTTAAGATAGATCCCTTTTACTGGTTATTAATTCTAAGTTTTTAGCTCTTAGCTTTTTACTGTTCACTATTAAAACTGGTAAGAAAGACCCAAAGAAAGAACAGGATAGACATTAATTAATTCATCTTCAATGTCTTCTTCTTCATTGTCAATTACTTGGTTAGCTGCTGCTTCGGCTTCCTCTTGAAATTCTTCAGGAACTTGCTCGGAAACATCAGCAGTCACCTCAATATCAGGAGTACCACCAAAAACAACACCTAAGTTCCACCAAAATCCTAATCCTTTGCCATTTGCGACTGCATTGCCTCCGCCAATTCCTAGATAGGGTGAGACACTATTAGTAATATCAACATCAGCATTAGCAGTTGCTATCCCATTGGCATCAAAGTTTCTCAGATCAATGGTTTGTCCTTCAAATTCCACCTCTCCTACTTCTTCAGCAACTTCTTCTGATATGTCTGCTGTTCCTTCAACGTTATTATTGCTAAAAATCAAACCGCCACTAACTCTAAAACCAGAGCTTTCAAAAGGATGGAGATCTAAAAGAGTCGAAACATTAAATAGGTTTAAATCTGCTTCGTAATCAATGTCGGTATCTAATAGGTCATCTAAACCCAAACCAAAAGCATTTACACCGACTCTGCCATTAAACTGAGGAGTAATTTTTCTAACTAGATGACCACCTAAACCTAAAGTACTCACCTCTGGAACAATTGCCCAGCCACTTTTTGGTTGTTCTTGACTAACCTCTTGGCTTCCTTCTGGTGGGGTGGGAGGCTCTGCTGGTACAGGAATGGGTGAAGAATTGCTAGGGTTAGTTTGGGTACAGCGAGAGTTTTGGGGATAATTTTGGCAAAATTTTTCTAAATCTAATTCTCTTTGGACTAGTTGATAGGTGTTGCTCGGGCTATTAACAAAATCTTCTTGCTGTTGTGATAAATCTAAGAGATCGATCGCTTGAGTAGAAATAGGATCGCCTGTCGATAAAGATTCAGTTGTTATCGTTTGAGCGATCGCTGATTTGGTCGTTATAGTTAAGATGCTCCAACTAGCCGTCAAAAAACAAATCCCAAGATAAAGTTTTGAAGGTTTCATTATTCAATACACTCCTCACAAATTAATAGCTACTCACAAGCTACAAGTTTATCGTTTGTTTAGATCATTAGAAATTTTTTTCTATCATTGTCTAAATTTTGCTAGAAGCTTCATAATATCTATCTTAAATGACAAAAGAGGACTCCCGTTAAACCGACGATAGAAGGTTAACGGCGAGATGGGCAGTATAAACGCCTGGCAAAGCACAGGCGACACGCCCTCATGAATTTTGTCCAATAATAAAATATATTTTAGCTCCCTTTACATTTTCTACACACATTTTTTGTTTGTGTAGGCTAAAATATAACCATGCTTACATTAACTTACGAGTACAAACTAGAACCAACTTTAGAGCAAGTAGCTTACATCGAGCAAACGTTAGATGTATGTCGCTCTGTATGGAACTTTGCGCTCAGACAGCGTAAAGATTGGTGCAAGTCTCGTAAGTCTCCTGTTAATGCTTGCTCAATTGAATCTGAGTACATCATTGCTGCCGACGAACCATTTCCTAATTACCATAGGCAAGCCAAACAGTTAACTGAAGCTAAGAAAAATAATGATTTTCTCAAATCTGCTAACGCTCAGGTTTTACAGCAAACTTTAAGAACATTAGACAGAGCTTGGGACGATATGAAAGCCAGAGGGTTTGGTTTCCCTCGCTTTAAAAACAAGTATCGAATACGGTCATTTGCTTTTCCTCAGTTAAATAAAAATCCGATAATCCCCCCTGCCCCCCTTATTAAGGGGGGTGCCAAAGGCGGGGGGATTAAATTACCTGGCTTAAAAAAGGTTAAATGGAGAATGTCTCGTCCGATTCCTAATGGGTTCGTTCCCAAACAAGCACGGATAGTCAGGAAAGCATCTGGTTACTTCGTGATGTTGTCACTACAGCTAAATGCTGACGTTCCCAATCTCATGCCTCACGGTTATCCTAGAGGCTTGGATTTAGGTTTCGATAAGTTTGTAGCCACCAGTGACGGCGAAGAGATTAAACGACCTCGATTCCTCAAAACCCTACAACGTAAGCTTAAATTGCTACAACGTAGATTGAGAAACAAGCAAAAAGGCTCTAATAATCGACACAAGTTAAATCAGAAGATAGCTAGACTACATCAACGAATATCCGATACTCGCAAAGACTGGCACTTTAAGCTAGCTCATCATCTTTGTGATGGTGCTGGAATGTTGTTTGTTGAAGACATTAACTTTGTCTCTTGGACTAGAGGGATGTTGAGCAGACATAGTGCTGATGCTGGTTTTGGTCAGTTTGTAAATATTTTAAAGTGGGTATGTTTTCGTCGTGATGTGTATTTTGCCAAGGTAAATAAAGACGGAACAAGTCAAACTTGTCCTAACTGTGGCGCACATACGGGCAAGAAAACTTTAGATATTCGGATTCATCATTGTCCTGAATGTGGGTATACCACTACAAGAGATGTAGCAGCTAGCCAAGAAGTAAGAAATCGTGGAATCTCTGCGCTAGGGCATAGCGTGGTTGAAAATGTCTGTGGACTGGAAGCGACGGGGAGTATCGGTCACGGTATTCTAGTTGGCACGGGACGAAGCAGAAAACTAGCATCGTGAGGTGTTAGAATCTCCCGTTAAAAATCTTTGATTTTAACGCTGAGAGTGTGTCAAAACTATGGGTAAAAAATAGACAAGTAGTTATTCTGTGTTAGAAATATTTGGCTATCTACTCAAAAAAAATGTAAAGTTATATTAACAATATAATTACCTACAGTGATATTAAAAATTTAGTTAACGGTTTTTTAATTTATTTACAAATAATATCTCTGTGATAGTATCTGGTTGATTCAGTAGTAATTGAAATGTCAGTTCTGCTAATCAATTTATTGGTGGAGGAGTTTATCTAATAAAGTGCAATCTAATTTTTCTCAGCAATCGCTGAATAACGGTTTTAAAAATCAGCCACAACCATTAAAAATGGGGGTGATTGGGGTTGGTAATATGGGGCAACACCATGTTCGTATCCTCAGCTTGCTGAAAGACATTGAATTGATTG
This sequence comes from uncultured Pleurocapsa sp., assembly GCA_964393695.1. Lineage (GTDB taxonomy): Bacteria > Cyanobacteriota > Cyanobacteriia > Cyanobacteriales > Xenococcaceae > Waterburya. Next base: position 25,727 of record CAYMWC010000022.1, on the reverse strand, counting down.
GAGTAGCAGATTCTAATTTGGCAAGAGGGATTGAAATTGCAAGTCAATATCAGACCCATTATTATGAAAATTACCAGGAAATGTTACCTCATGTGGACGCAGTATGTATTGCTGTGCCTACAAAGATCCATCACGAAGTAGGAAGTTGCTGTCTTCAGGCAGGAGTTCATGTTCTTATCGAAAAGCCGATCGCTGCTTCCATTGCCGAAGCTGAATCTCTGGTAAATCTAGCTGCTGAAACTGGCTGTATTTTGCAGGTAGGTCATATTGAAAGATTTAATCCTGCCTTTAGAGAACTAAGTAAAGTTATTCAAACCGAAGAAATATTGGCTTTAGAAGCCCGTCGGATGAGTCCCTATTCTCATCGGGCTAATGATGTTTCTGTAGTTTTGGATTTGATGATTCACGATATTGATTTAATGTTAGAGTTGTCTGCCTCGCCAGTAGTTAAACTAACTGCTAGTGGTAGTACATCCGTTGATTCAGGCAATTTGGATTATGTCACTGCTAATCTTGGTTTTGCCAATGGTGTGATTGCAACTTTGACAGCTTCTAAAGTTACTCACCGCAAAATTCGCTGTTTGGCAGCCCACTGCAAAAAATCTCTGATTGAAACTAATTTTCTTAAAAATGAAATTTTAATCCATCGTCATCAAGAAACTAACTTACAACTAGAACAAAAACCCAAATTATATAAACAAGACGGAATCACAGAAAAAGTTTATACCAGTAATGTTGAGCCTATATATGCTGAAATTGAACATTTTGTTAACTGTATTCGCGGTGGTGAGCGTCCATCTGTAGGTGGAGAACAAGCTCTCAAAGCTTTACGCTTGGCAAGTTTAATTGAACAAATGGCATTAGATGGTCAAATCTGGTATCCTGCCGATGAGGAGCAAAAAATTGCTTCACCTACAATGTCTATTGCTTAGATTAGTTTGGGTTAAGACAGTTTAATTAAGGTAGCTATTAGCTTTTAGCTATCAGCTATATGCCTTACGGCAGCTACGCAAAAGCTTTTAGCAACGTCTATTTTGATGTTGTCAGGTTACAGAGAAAAGGAGCAATTTTTTGGATGGGCAAAATCTGTTTAACTGCTCCCATTTCAATAGCTTCTTTGGGCATCCCAAATATTACCGAAGTTTCTTGATCTTGGGCGATGGTCAATCCTCCTGCCTGCCGAATCATCTGCATACCTTCTGCCCCATCTTTGCCCATGCCAGTTAGTAAAACAGCGATCGCTTCACGACCATAAATCCCAGCAACAGATTTAAATGTCACATTTACAGCAGGGCGATGTCCACCCACAGGAGGGGCATCAGAATATACAAATTGTCCTTGACTATCTAATTCCAAATGTTTGCCCTCGGTCGGAAAATAAATTGTTCCAGGCTGGGGAATAGCACCAGAACTAGCTATTGTCAGGGATAAAGGACAGGTGGCGGATAACCACTGAATTAAACCATCCAAAAAACCATGACTGATATGTTGAACGCAAACAATTGGGACAGGAAAGTTAGCTGGCAATCCCTCAAAAATTGTCTGTAATGCCTGTGGCCCACCTGTAGAAGTGCCGATGGCGACTATTTTAATTCCAGAAGCAGAATTAGTAACTAGTGGTTGAGATTTATCAGGCAGTGGATTAGATTGAGTATTAGGGTGTGAGGCGCGCTTTCTGAATACTTTAACTCCAGCCAAAATTTTGATCTTATTGATTAACATCTTCTGGTTTAGTTGGACATCTGAGTTTAATCCTGAACGAGGTTTAGGAAAAATATCGACTGCACCAGCTTCTAGTAATTCAAAAATACGGTGGCGTTGTTCTGGTTGTACGGAAACACTAATTACCAGAATTGGACGAGGATATTGTGTCATTACCTGTTGGGTAAATTCCAAACCACCCATTTTGGGCATATGAAAATCGGTACAGATGACATCGGGCTGAAGTTTGGGAATCAAAGCCAATCCTTCAACACCGTTATTAGCTATTCCTACTACTTCTATCTCAGGGGATGAACTCAAAATTTTGTTCAGTACGGCTTGAAAGACTGAAGAATCTTCAACAATTAAAACTCGAATGGGCATGAGGATGAGCAAATATTAACTTGCTAATAATTTAAACTAATCGAGCCAGAGTATCTAATAAAATATTTTGGTTAAACTGACTCTTGACAATATAAGCATTTGCTCCTGCTTCTGCTCCTTTTCTTTTATCTTCCTCAGAAGCCAAAGATGTGACCAAAATTATCGGCAGTTCACTATACTCATCATGTTGGCGAATCTGTTCTGTAAAGGCAAAACCATCAACATTGGGCATTTCCACATCTGAAATTACCGCATCAAAATAATTACTTTGCAGTTTATTATAGCCATCTAAGCCATCAACTGCTGTTACTACTTCATAACCTGCTGCTTCCAATAACCGTTTTTCTTGGGTACGAACCAACATCGAATCTTCTGCTACCAACACTTTATATTTTGACGCAGCTAGAGAATTTCCCGAAACTGGCATTCCCTTGGCTTGTGATTGCTGAAGCATTTTTGCTTGAGGCTTAGAAGTTGACAACAACGAAGCATGAGTCTGTTTTAAGGATTTAAGTAAATCCGTAGGAGAAAGGATTACACAAACTTCTCCCGTACCTAAGATCGTTGCTCCAGCCACATTACGTACCCGACGTAAAATATTGCTTTGAGGTTTCAAGGCAACATCAATTACGTCCAACATACGGTCAACAATTAAACCAAATTTTTCTTCACCAACTTGCAATAAAACACAAGGTTTACGATCGCTAGAGATATCGTCTGTCTTGGCAACTAAAGTATAGGCAGGGGATTTAGTAATTTCCAATAAATCAGCTAAATTGGCGACAGAGACGGCTTTGCCATTAATAGCGATCGTATCTCTGCCTTCTAGGGGAAAAATTTGTTGTGGATCGATCAGTAAATTTGCTTCCACAAAGTCAATTGGTAGAGCGTGAACAATACCGTGAATTTCTACCAGCAAGACATTAGATTTAGCAAGAGTAGTCGGTAGTTTAAAATAAAAAGTACAGCCTTGACCAGGAATTGAATTAATTTCAATAATTCCCTTAAGTTTTTCAATATTGGTTTTCACCACATCCATCCCCACTCCTCGACCTGAAACTTCGGTAATAAAGTTACGGGTAGAAAAGCCAGGCTGAAAAATTAGATTCTGAATTTGAGCGACGCTCATATTCTCTAATTCCTCACGATGATGTAAACCGCGTTTGATAGCTGTACTTTTAATTTTTTCTAAATCTAAGCCTTTGCCATCATCTTGTATTTCGACAACTATTTTATTGCCAGCTTGATAACCTTTTAACTTCACGGTTGCTTGCTGAGGCTTCCCTGCATTGATCCTTTCCGTGGGTGTTTCTATCCCATGATCGATCGCATTACGAATTAGATGCATTAAGGGATCTTTAATTTCTTCCAGGATTTTTTTATCTACTTGGGTATCACCTCCTTGGATAATTAGCTCTACCTGCTTTGCCTGTTCCTTAGCTAGATCCCTGACCAAACGGGGAAAAAGCTGAAATAACTGGGATAAAGGTAACTGTCTTAAATTGGCTATTCTTGCTTCTAGCTCTCCCGCTACAAACTCTAGCTTGGTGTTGTTTTCTTGGGCTAGAATGCGTAAACGACGAATTTTTTGGTCTAAACGGGCTTCTATCGTTTCTTTACTGGCATAGGCTTCACCAGAGACTTGTTCTTGTAGTCTAGCTGCCTTCCAAGTCTGCCACAAATTAGATATTGATTCGATTTCGGCAACGGTATGAGCCATGCGAGTTTTACTAACGATTAGTTCGCCTACTTGAGTAACGAGTTTGTCCAAAGCCTGGGTAGGCACACGCACCGTATCAATTCGATAAGGTTGCTCGATTCTAGTTGGGTAAATAGCAATTTCATCACTAGCTTTAACCAAAGAGCCGTCTGCTTCTTTCTGAGTCGCAGACAACGCGGTGGATTGTCTACTAATCATCTCGCCAGTGCGGGGTTGATGAGTTAGAGATAATTCTGCTGCTTCCCAGGTGGGTGAAGTGGGATTTTGAGGCTCAACTGGTTGCTCGACTGCATCTATCTCCGACGATCGCGTTGCGGTAGTCAACAGTTGTACCATTACTTCTATATCAACTCTAACAGGCTCTCTCGTCAAGGCAGATGTTACCAATCTTTGCATCCCATCGAGAGTTTGATACAGGCGATCGCTCAATTCTTCAGTTACAGCTATTTCTTGGCGTTGGATTTTGCTTAATACTTCTTCGAGGGCTTGAGTCACAACTTCCATTGTTTCTACTCCTGCTACTCTCGAATCTTCTTTGAGGCTATGGGCTGCTTGCAATAAATCTGCAACGATCTCTAGCTGACTAGGCTCTCGTTCTAGCTGTAAAATACCTGATTCTAGATTCTTGAGGTGTTCTTGGCTGGATACACGATAGATTTCTTTAAACTCGTCATCGGCAATTTTATTAGATTCTGGTTCTGTAAATTCTGCTGTTGATGATTCTGCTGATAAGTCGGCAGTATTCTCATCCAACTTGGGCATAGAAGCTTCTGTTTCCGAATTTTCCTCGGCTAGTAAATTTACCAGCAAGGCATCTATATCCACTTCGCAAGGCTCTCCTGTCAAAGCTGCATCAACGAGTCTGTGCATCCCATCGAGAGTTTGATACAGGCGATCGCTCAGTGACTCAGTTAAGGCTATTTCTTGACGTTGGATTCTGCCGAATACTTCTTCAAGGGTGTGAGTCACAACTTCCATTGTTTCTACTCCCACTACCCTCGAATCTCCTTTAAGGCTATGTGCCGAGCGCAATAAATCTTCGATAATCTCTAGCTGATTAGGATCTCTTTCTAGCTGTAGGATGCCTGACTCTAAGCTTTGTAAGTGTTCTTGACTAGATACGCGATATATTTCCTTTAACTCTTCATCTTCTAAAATCATATCTATTCCTGCTTTTTTTTTAACTTAGAGAAAGGCAAATGTGAAGCTGTGATTAATTTGCGCTTAAATGTCTAGTTTGCATTTCTCCTTAATAATTGTTAATTAACTTAATTTACAAATCAGTAAATTTACTTTAGTATTAAATTTTATAACTTGATATACTAACGTAATTTTACATAGTAATTTGCCATTGTCAAAAGTATTTAAAAACAATCAATTTAAGTGATACTACGGACAAGCAAATTTTCTGGGGGAGTTCTGGCTGATTACCCTTAATTAATAGTTTTATGAATCATGACAGTTATCAAAAATGTGGGTGACCTATCAAAGAATTTAGGCGACTTACTAAAACAAAGGTTTACTGGAGAAATAGCTCTTGGTGAGCGAGATAGACGAGTAAGCATTCATTTGTCTGATGGAAAACTACTTTATGTAATTGATAACTTTCATCCAGTTAGACGCTGGTTGAGGGCGATTCAAAAATATTGTGATCGGGGTGCGATCCCAAGTTTGCGCCACCAATCCGACGAACTAAGCGCACCAGCCGACTTGATCGCTACTGATTTAGCAGCACAAAAAAAATTAACTAACTACAAGCAGCTATCTCAGGCAGTAGCCAAACAGCAAATCGGGTTATTTCAAGCTCAAGCAGCAATCAAAGAAATTGCTAAAGAATGTTTTTTTGAATTGTTTGCCCAGCAACATCTGTTTGGCGAATTAACTTGGAAAACTGACAATAATATAAATACTTCTGAATCTCTAGATTTGGCTTTATCTGCGGAACAAACCCAAGCCATTCTCCTAGAAGCAGAGCAATTACAGCAACAATGGAGCGATGCCCATTTAAGCAACTATATGCCAACTCTGGCTGTTGTCTTGGAGCAAGAGCAAAAATACCAAGCGGTAGAAATACCAATTCCTCAAAGCTATTTACAAGGTAATGATACTTTTTGGGATATTGCTACTAAGACCAAAACTTCAGTTATGGTCGTTGCTCGGTCTCTAGTACACCTACAACAGCAAAATATTCTAAAATTTCAGCAAGTACCAGATCTTCCCAAGGAATCTAACGATAACGGCAAATCTACCCTATTTTTCTCGCCACCACCCAAATCAGACAGCGATACTCTTACTACTTCTCCTTCAACAACTACCAATAACAACAACAGAGTTGATAAATCTCGCCTTGATACTAGCTATAACTATGATCGACGCAAGCCTTTAATTGCTTGTATCGATGATAGTCCTGTATTGGGTCATAGTGTGAAAAAAATTCTCGCTTCTGTTGGTTATCAATCAATGATCATTCGTGAACCGATGACAGGGATAGCTCTATTAGCAAAACACCGACCGAATCTAATCCTTCTAGATTTACTAATGCCTACTGTTAGTGGCTATAGCGTTTGTAAATTTTTGAGAGAAACTAATCTCTTTAAAGCTACACCAATTATTATTTTGACCTCTAAAGATACAATTGTTGACCGCACTCGGGCTAAGTTGGCAGGAGCAACTGGTTTTTTGACTAAACCTCCAGAGGCTCAAGAATTATTACAAGTAATTCGACAACACCTCATAGATATTCCTTTAATTTAAACTGCTGTCCAACCAGACTATCTCTCAGTCAATTTAGTGGCAAGGTTTAGCTTGGCTCAATCTTGTCCGCCATCCAGTTAAAGTTTTTAAGTGATAATGTCATCGACCAAAAATATTCCTCCCGAACTTAGAACCGCTTTTGTAGAATCTATTGCCAAAAAAATTGGCATAGCAATTAGAGATCAAGAACAAAATATCCTCGAACAAAAAATTTGCCTGAGAATCTCTGCCCTCCGCTTATCTTCGGCAGAACAGTATTACCAGTTTTTACAATTACCTGGTAATGAGAGCGAACAGGAATGGCAGCATTTGGCGGAACTATTGACCAATAATGAAAGCTATTTTTTCCGCGATCGCGAACAATTAAATTTGCTCAAAAATTCGATTTTTCCCCAGATTATTCAACGCAAACGACAACAGGGCAATTTGACTTTACGAGTTTGGAGTGCTGGCTGTTCTACAGGTCAAGAACCTTATTCTTTGGCAATTATTCTCAGAGAAATTTTACCTGATATCGATTCTTGGAATTTATCGATTTTTGGGACTGATATCGATTTGGGAGCTTTGAATCAAGCCAGAGCAGGACTTTACTCTGACTGGTCTTTCAGAAATACTGAACCAAAGATTAAACAACTGTATTTTGACGAAGTCAGAGGAAGCCTCGTCGTTTTACGGCGAGGTCTCTCTGACCCCATAGCTAAAAATTATCGGATTATTCCTCAAATTCGCCAGATGGTCACGTTTCAAAGAGTTAATCTACTCACAGACCAATTTCCCCAAATGTTTTCTGGTATCCAAGAAATCGACTTGATTGTTTGTCGTAATGTTTTTATTTACTTTGGTTTATCTACCATTGCTGAAATCTTAGACAAGTTTTATCATACTCTTCGACCTTCAGGCTATTTACTAGTAGGTCATTCTGAACTGGCAAGTCAAAATTTGAGCCGTTTTCAAATTCAAATTTTCCCTCAATCTCTAATTTATCAACGTCGCGAACCAGATTCCTTAGCTGGTGATCTCACTACGTCTCCTGATTTGGAGGTTGCCTCCAAATCCCGACGCACTAAAAACGCTACTCTCTCACCAGCAGCCAATCAAAATCAACAATTGCCTTCCCCTGCAACAATTACATCCGTCAAAGCTGCTAAACAACCGCCGATGCGGATACCAGCCAGTGCCAAGCAAATTAAACTGACTGATAATCCTTTACTAGACTCATTGTCCCTTCAGGCTGCTTCATCAAGCTCGACTCCAGAAGCTATTAACAAATTACTAGAACAAGCCGAAAATTTATGGCGAGGGCAACAATCTAATTTAGCAATTAAAAAAGCGGAGCAAGTCTTACAATTACAACCACAAAATGTAGCAGCTTATTATCTATTGGGGAAAATTCATCTTGATTTGGGGCAAGACGATTTAGCAATGGCAATGGGCGATCGCGCTTTAGCAATCAATCCTATAGATTTAAATATTAATTATCTTTTAGCCGAAATTGCCCTCAACAGTGGCGATCGCGTGGCTGCTAAAAAGATTTTCAAAAAAATTCTCTACCTAGATCCAGAATCAATTAAAGCCCGTGTAGAACTAGCTCGTATCTATCAACAAGAAGGGGATAAAACCAGAGCCACTAAAATACAACAACAGGCAATTGAGATATTACAACAGTTACCCAATACCAAGCTTCTGCCCACAGTCAATAATCTCACTGTTGCTGAACTAATTTTTAAATTAAAAACTAACTTTTAATATGCGATAGCTACGTACGGTAAACATCGCCCAATTAACCATGATTAAACAGCATTCTTACCTCATTTTTAGAATTAATAATTCTCTTTATGCAATTAGTACTCATTCAGTTCAAGAAATTTTCCTCCTACCAGAATTAACTCCGATTCCTGAAGCACCCAAAGGCATAGTCGGTGTCATTGACCTTAGAGGTCAGATTTTGCCTGTAATGGATTTAAATATCCGTTTTGGTCAACAGAGTTTTAGCTATTCCTTAACAGATCAAGTCATCGTTTTGGGAGATGCCCATCTCAATCTGGGAATTATTGTCCAGGAAGTATTGGAAGTCAGGAACATACCTGAAACGGAAATTATTGAGGAGATCAAATATAGTCAGCAACCGACAGCAGCAGAACGTCAGAAATTTATTGCTGGTATAGTAAAAAGCCAGAGGGATATTTTAGTAATTATTAATCTCGAAAATCTCTTAAAGTACATATCAGAACCTAACTACAGAGTTCCCATAGACAATTTGAGTCAACAGCTACCTCAAAGTTTGTTAATTGGTAGCAATGTTGAAACAACTTTCAGGGAAGATGAAGCCAATGATCATCCCTTGGCTCTAAACTCGCAATTTACCTCAAAAACCAAGCTTACTGACGAAGCCTTAATTATTTTACGTCAACGAGCTAACCGTCTCAAACAGATCGATGCAACTAGGCACAAATCTCACAATCTCAGAAATTTAGCGATCGTGGCTTTACACAACGAACTTTTTAGTGTGGATCTAGAAAATGTTAGGGAGTTTACTAATGTTGAACAAGTTGTGCCAGTTCCCTGTTGTCCTAGTCACATTATTGGCAACATGAATTTGAGAGGCGAAATTTTGACCCTGGTAGATATTTGTCAACTATTAAATCTACCACCAATTAATCTCACTAAAGTTTTACAGTTAATGGTGGTAGAAGTTGAGGATTTTAGAGTTGGTCTAACTATCGAAAAAGTTTGCGATACGATTACTGTTGATTCTGAAGAGATAGACTTAGCGCCAGCAGCCAACTATTCAACTAATAAAGAATATTTCAAAGGCACACTATCGTATCAGGAAAATATGGTCAGTATTCTGGATATTGTAAAAATAATACAGAATGGCAATTTGATCGTCGATTCGGTTATGTAATGGCTGGATCGAGGGTTAAATAACTTAAATTAAATGGAGCAAGAAAACTATTATGTTAGACAAACTTAAATTAAGAAATCGTATTTTGCTTGGTTATAGTTTACCTTTAATTTCTCTAATTGGAGCTGCTGTTCTAAGCTTGTGGAATGCCAACCATCTCAAAGGTATATTTCAGGACGTAAAAAGAGTAGATCATGTAATTGGACAGTCGCAAAAACTTGAGGCTGGCATGTCTGAGATAATTATGGGTACAAGAGGTTATCTAATTAGTGCCGACAATGCTTATATAGAAGAATACGAACGAGGCTTGAAGGACTTTAAAGAAGCAGTTGATACTTTGCAGCAACCAGGAATGATTATCCAACCAGAACAACAACAGATGGTAGAAGAAATAGCTGAACTGGAGGAGCAAGCAGAACAAGCTGCTAGCGAGGTGATTAACTTTGTGCAGCAGGGTCAACGTCAACAAGCGATCGCTCTAGCTAATACGGAACTAGGAGCGGACTTAGATAAAAGATTTGAAGACTTAAGTCGCCAATTAAATGAGTCAGAACGAGCAGAAATTGAGCGAGATATCAGCAGGGCAGAAAGTAGTTTAAACACCTTAGTTTGGGTCTTTCTGTTAGGTACTTTGGGTTTGGGTGGTATAGCAACCACACTGGCTTTGCTTATCTCTTCAGGGGCAACCAAAACAATTCTCCAAGCGGTCGGTAAAATTAGTTCTTCGTCCAATGAAATAGCAGTAACGGTAGAAGAGCAAGAACGTAATGCCAATTTACAAGCAGCTTCAGTTAATCAAACCACAACTGCAATGGATGAATTAGAAGCCACCTCCAGACAGTCTTCTGAACAAGCCAACGCTGCTGCTGTAGCTGCCGAACAAGTATTTCAGATGGCAGATCATGGCAATCAAACAGTTGAAGAAACCCTCGGTGAAATGGCAAATCTACGTCAAAAAGTCACAGCGATCGCTGAACAAATTATGCATTTAAGTGAACAAACCATTCAGATTGGTAATATTTCTGGCTTGGTTTCCGATCTCGCTAATCAGACTAATATTTTAGCTCTGAACGCAGCCGTGGAAGCAGTTAGAGCGGGTGAACATGGGAAGGGATTTTCTGTAGTTGCAGCCGAAATTCGCAAACTCGCCGATCAAAGCAAACAATCTGCGGAGAATATTAATACTTTGGTTGCCGAAATTCAAAATAAAATTAATTCAGCGGTGATGGTTACGGATGAGGGTTCTAAAACAGTTAATACAGGTATTCAAATTGCTAATCGTACTGCCGAAGCTTTTGCTGGTGTAGCGGAAGCTGTTAATAATATGGTGATCAATAATCAACAAATTTCTCTCAATACTAAACAACAAGTACAAGCTATTCAACAAGTCGTCGAAGCGATGAATAATATTAATTTGGGAGCTAAAGAAACAGCAATTGGTATTAGCCAAACTAAAGAAGGTACAAGTCAATTAAACGAAGCTACTACTAAACTCCAGGAAATGGTTTAGTTCTGAGATTTACGTAAATAATTGATAATTGTAAGGTGGGCATTGCCCACCCTACTCATGATTGTAAAGATTTGGATGACCAGACCAACATAATACTAGGCGGTAACGCCAACCAGAAACCAGATACAGGCATAAGGAAAAGCCCAACTAGCACTGTGCTTAACAAAATTGCTCCAACAGAGATAGGAAATACTAATTTTTTACGAGCTACCCAAAGAGATAATTCACCAATCAGAAACAAGAAGGGTGTGAGAAACATAAACCAGAAAGCATTTTCGCGGTCAAATATAGGGGCAAATGGATCAGGAGCAATAACATTAAACCAGCCAGCTTGAGCGATCGCTTGCCACTGATCGAAGTATAAAATAATTCCTCCCAAAGCATGAATTACACTCACCGCAATCCACCACCAACCAGATAAACGAAGCATAATCAAAACCTAGAATTTTTTTACTACTCAACTAATCCCACAATTGGCTGTGCTGCGCTGTTGAAATGATAAATAAGACTAGGACTGACTAACTCATCCCAAGTCTTTTCCCAATTAGGATTCGTTCCCCAGCCTTCTTGAGCAAAGCGCAGGCCGATCGCTCTATTTTGTTCGGTTGATGTTGTAGAATTAGATTTGTTTTGTGACACAGACATAAACTAATCTCCTATTTCTTTAATTTGCTCTATAGATTAAGAGATAGCACCAAGACAAAGATTGTAAATTCGGTTTTTTTTAGAAGATTCTGACCTAAAGTTGTCTAAAAGTTTTAGGAGTAACACCCACATGACGTTTAAAGTGATGAGTTAAATGACTTTGATCGGCAAAACCTACCTGGGTAGCGATTTCGGCAATGGTTAATTGTGGTTGTTTCAGTAGTTGTTTAGCTCTTTCAATACGACATTGAATTACATACTGATAGAGAGGAATTCCTTGGCTTTGTTTAAATAATCTATTCAAGTGAGAAGTACTGAGATTAACCACTTGAGCCATATCTACTAAGGTAAGATTTTGAGCTAAATTTGCTTGAATATATTCAACTAAACGTCTCAACAAAAACCCAGGCAAACCATCATAATTATCAGCAACAGTTGTGGGCGATGTGTTGTAGTGTCTTAAAAGATGGAGACAAAGAGTATTAGATAAAGACTCAATATACAAACTATTGTCAGGTGAACTATATTGCAACTCGCTTAAAAAAGTTAAAGCCAACTGTTGTATTAAGGGATCTCTTAACTGAAACTGAGGGATTATTTCAATTTTTTCTAGTGCAAACCAATCTTGACAGGCTTGAGCAAGTAATTCTGGTTTTAGACTAAGTTGTATAGTTTCAGCATTTTTATCCCAGCTAAGTTTTTGAGTTAAACCAGCAGGATAGATAATCATGTCTCCATAGATACAGGTTTGCGATCGCATTTTTCCTTTGATCATCTGGGTGTAGATTATGGGTTTTCCTACATAGACACAAATTTCGTGATTTTCTGCCGTATATTCGGGAGTTTCATAGGCAGGATAAAAACAATGTTCTAAAGATATGCCAGACCAGTTTACCTGATGGTTAAAAGTCATTAGTTCCAAAATTTGACTTGGTAATTGAAAGTATAATGATTGAGATATTTTAGTAGAATTTGAGCCTCAAGCTAGCTTTGGCTTACTAACATTTTGTCAACTAGAAAATCATCAAACTTCAGTTTTTCAGCAAGCTAAAATCAGTAATGCCTATTAGTAAATTAACGGCACAGATTATATTTGCAATCACAATAGCGATCGCTGTTTGGGGATGTCAAGTTTTTAAGTCGGCTGATTCAGCTATATCTATAACTCGTGGGCAATGTGAAACGAATCGAAGTTTTGTTTTTATTCCTTCTGGAGAGTTTATTCTCGGTAGCGATCAGCAAGAACGGGATTTTGCTTATAGTATTTCCGCACAAGCAATTGCTAAGACGACAGCCAGTATTAAACAAGCTGAACAAAAGTTGCGTCAAGCAGGTTGGTTTGAGCATGAAAATTATCGTCAAACTGCATCTTTAACTGGATATTGTATTAGTCGTAATTTGGTTACTAATCGGCAATATCAACAGTTTATTCAGGCAACAGGACACAGAACCCCCAACATCAGTGAAGTTGAATATCAAAAACAAGGATTTTTAGTTCATCCTTACTCGAAAGTCAGGTCATTTTTATGGTCACAAAGCAAGTATCCCCCAGGTAAGGCAGAACACCCAGTTGTCTTAGTATCATACAAAGATGCATTAGCCTATGCTCGTTGGCAGGGAGAACAAACAGGTTCAAGCTATCGCTTACCTACAGCCGAGGAATGGGAAAAAGCTGCTAGAGGCACAAATGGGAGATATTTCCCTTGGGGTAATAATTGGTTAGATAAGGGGACAAATGCAGGAGTAAGTGGTTTGAATTATACAAATGCGATCGCGACTTTTCCTCTCAGTCGCAGTGTCTATGGTGTTGAAGATATGGCAGGTAATGTTTTTGAATATACTTCAACTCTGAAATGGTATGGCAATAAGACTGTGATGAAAGGTTGTTCTTGGGATGATTTACCTGGATTTTGTCGCGCTGCTTATCAACATACTCGTCCTGTCAATTCTCGTCACATTTTATTTGGCTTTCGCTTGGTTAAAGAGTCGTAAGAAGTCAAAAGTAGGGGCGAACGGCCGTATGCCTACGGCAGCTACGCAAACGTCCGTACAAAAGTCAAAAGTCAGAAGTTAGAAGTCAGAAGTTAGAATTATGGTTAATAAGTAAACCTTGAAAATCCAGCAGTGCAATGACTACAACCACAAAGCTGTTCACCCTAGCTGAGTATCTGGAATATGACGATGGTACAGATAAACGCTATGAACTGGTGAATGGAGAATTAATTGAAATGCCCTCAGAAAGTGACTTGAATAATGCGATCGCTATTTTGTTGTTATTAAAATTTGCTCAATTTATTCCAGGAAGATTGCTACGTCGAGGCACAGAAATTGTGGTCAGTGGTTCGCGTGCAACAACAAGAGTACCAGATTTGTTGGTGTTGACAGAGGAATTAGTAACGGCTTTATCAGGCACTCCTCGCAGTATTATTACACCAGACCTAGCACCACCAGCATTGGTAGTAGAAGTAGTATCCCCAGGCAAAGAAAACCAAGACAGAGATTATCGTTATAAAAGATCAGAGTATGCTGCACGAGGGATTGCTGAATATTGGATTGTCGATCCTGAACGCGCTCAAATAGTAGTGTTAACTTTAGTAGACGGTTTATATGAAGAAGCAGTATATCAGTCAGGCGATCGCCTTGTTTCTACAACTTTTCCAACTCTAGAATTAACTGCCAAGCAAGTTCTCCAAGCAGGGGAAGCTTAATTGATACTAAATCCAATTCTCAAACTGAATAAAAGCAAGAAGTAAATGTAAAATAATTGGTGGGCATACGTAAATAATTGATAATTGTAAGGTGGGCAATGCCCACCCTACTCATGATTGTAAAGATTTGGATGACTGGGTTGGGATGTTGCCCCGAAATCTGGAGGTTTCTTTGGGGGTAATAAACAATTTGATCTCGATTCTTCGGTAATTTGTTTGGATGCAGAGAAAAAATTAACCGATGTTAAAAATATAATCTACTTTGGTAATCTTAGACACAGCTCTAGCGCGATCGCTCATCAAGGGGATAATTTGACTGGGGCTGGAGAAGGAGACGACGAAATCATTAATATTGACCTGCCCCTAATCCCTCCCAGCATTGTTTACTTGATGTTTGTCATCAACATTTATAAGTGTAATGAACGCCGACAAGATTTTGGTATGGTTAATAATGCCTTTGTCCGTTTGGTCAATCGCACCAGCAATAAGGAATTGGCTCGTTATAATCTCTCGGGGAATGAGTACCAAGGAATGACAGCTATGATTCTAGCAGAGGTCTATCGCCACAACGATGACTGGAAAATGGCAGCAGTCGGCAATGGGTTGAAGGTGGCAACTTTGGCAGATATTGCTAAGCTTTATACTTGACCTTTGGTAATTAGCATTATGGTCTAACCGCTAATAAAACTAAACTAATTATCGCGATCGCCAGCACCAAAAAACCTGCCATAATTGCTTTAAACTTGTCTTCCTCTGCTAATTCTGTTTCTGTAGATTTGGCTTTCAAAGCGTGCCAAACATGACCAATTAAAAAAGTTCCACAGAGAGTAAATTGCACCCCAGCAAATTGACTGAGATCTGCGCCGTATAATTCAGGAGGATAAGCCAAATCATTAAAAGCGACAAAGTAACCAGAGGTAAACGCCATTAAAGCAACTCCAGCCAAACTATAAGACAAAATAGCGTGTCCGTTATAAGTGAGGGCTTTTTTCGCCCAGGCTATAGGCTCATTAGTAATATGCCAAATTCCTCCAGCAATACAGGCAATACCAACCCAAAGATGACCACCAACTAAGTCTGGTAGATTGTCTACCGCAGCCATTCCCAAAGGATTCCAAACACCATCTTTGATCCCAACTACATAACCTAAAATAGTTATGGGATTTAAAGTCGCCTCCCTAACTAAACTGACTTCTCCTATCCCAGGATTATAAATTCCACCCCAAATCATTGCTTTACCGACAAACAATAAAGCTGCTACACCGAGGAAAATGAGATGATGACCCAAAATAAAACCGAGTCGCTTGGGATCATCCCATTCATAATGAAACTTGGACGCACGCCCAGAGCCATCTTGAAGATTAGCTGCGCCACGAAAGACATGAAATAGTCCCCCAGCACCCAACACTCCCGAAGCAACTAAATGCAGTATGCCAATGACAAAGAAGGGATAGGTATTAATAATTTCTCCCTCTGCACCAATTCCCCAACCTAAACGAGCTAAGTTTGGTAACAATAGCAATCCTTGCTCATTTAAGGGAATATCAGTCACAAAACGGTCTAATTCTAAGAGGGTAACTGAACCCGCCCAAAACATAATTAGTCCAGCGTGGGCAATATGCGCCCCCAAAAGTTGACCAGATAAATTGATTAAACGAGCATTACCCGATAGCCAACTGTAATCACGAGCCGACGAGGTATCAATAGTTGCAGTCATAATTTTTTTATTGTTTTATTCTTTCATTACTAAAAACTAAGAAAGCTCAATGCAAAGAGCTATTTGCACTAAGCTATAAATTAGAACACGATCAAAGAAACAGTTAGAGAATGTTCCGTTCTATTCTGCTGCCCCTTCGGTAGCTGCTTTTGGTGCTGCCTTTGGTTTGCCGACCACGGGCGCACCTGCTTGAGGATTACCAGCATTATCTAAAGCTTGGGTGACTCGTTTAAAGTCAAAACCAATTGCTCTTAAGGCGTGCCATAAATGACCCTGAAGGAAGAAAAATGCCAAGAAGAAATGGGCATTAGCTAACCAGGCGCGAGCAGTATGAGTACCAGGAGGTAAAGCTACGGTATCAGTGAAGTAAGGAACAACTCCCAACTTGACCTCTAAAGGTGCGCCATAGAATTCTGGTGGATAAGCTAAGGTATTAACCGCACAGAAGTAAGCTGCCACAAAACCTGCCAAAGCAATACCTCCCAGAGAATAAGAGAGAATTGCTTCCCCTGAGAAAATCAGTTGTTTTTTTGCCCAATTGAGAGGAGGGGTAATAATGTGCCAAATACCACCACCAATCAAAAGGAAGCCTACAAAGATATGACCACCAACTAAGTCTTCAAGGTTATCTACGGAAGCAAAATGAGTTTGATAACCAAAGATAGTGGCGGGATTTAAAGTAGGCTCAGTGACTAATCTAACGTCTTGAATATTGATATCGTACAGCCCACCCCAAAACATGGCTTTTCCTGCCAGCAATAAAGCACCAAAACCTAAAAACAACAAATGATGACCGAGAATAATTCCTAATTGTTTAGAATCATTCCATTCAAAGTGAAACTTACGAGCAGCACCCTGAGTTTCTTTGAGATCACTTGGAGCTTTAAAAGTATGGAAAAGTGCGCCTGCACCCAAAACGGCAGAAGAAATTAGATGCACTGCACCGACAACAAACATCGGATAGGTATCAACTACCTGTCCCCCTGCACCCACACCTAAACCAAGAGTAGCTAAGTGCGGTAATAAAATCAAACTCTGTTCACCCATCGGTAAACTAGGATCGAATCTAGATAGTTCAAACAAGGTAAAAGCTCCTGCCCAAAAGACAATTAAGGCTGCCTGGGCTACATGGGCAGCAATAAACAAGCCAGATAGATTGGCAAAACGGGCGTTACCTGCCCACCAATCGTATTTAACTTGGGGTTTATCGTATGTTTGCAAAACAAAACCTCGCTGTAAATTAAGTTTGTATTGTAAAACTTGTTACTAATTATTCTCAATAAGTTAGCAACAAGTTTATTTTGCATTATTGAGAGTAATTTGCAACTTTGATATTGACAAAACTTAATAAAAAATTTTAAAGTTGCGATCAAGTTTAGTTTTAACGTCTTAGTAAAGAATGGATTCGATTTTCACCAAAATAATCAACGGTCAATCACCAGCTTTTCGGCTTTGGGAAAGCGATTTATTTATTGCTATTCTTGTTCCTGAGCCAATTAATCCTGGTCATACATTACTAATACCTAAACAGCAGATAGATTATATTTTTGATTTATTAGATAAGCTATATAGTTCTATGTGGCAAGTTGTCAGGTGATTAAAGATTCTGTTATTCGTGGAGAGTAAATTTGGTTTTGTTTAGCAATAGTTGCGATCGCAATTTATACTACAAGTAAGATAAAAAGTCTGATATAAATGCGGAAGCATCTGGTTAGTTTGTTTCGCTCCTTTAGTCGGAACAGAAATTAAAAAAACTAGACCTGCTGTAATAATAAATTGAAATCGATAATATTTTTACCTTTACTTTAGTTTTAGTAGTATTTATGGCGATCTCTCTCAACCTTAACTGTAAAACTTGTTACTAAATAATGGTAATAAAATCATATCACAATTATCTAGTCGGATTTATATTTGCAAAACTTAATACAAGCTCTTCATAACTTCTCGATTGGATAGCAAACAATGTCTGCCATTCTTGAAAAGCATTGCCATACCTAGAATTTTAACAATCTATAACAGATTGACTGAGGAAGCGGTTACTAGCAAGAACATACATTTAATCGTCCTTGACTGTTCATAATTCGGACATTTTTGTATTCTCTAAAAAGAATTACTTTCAATAAGTGAGATTTTACGATAAGCTAATGCTTGATTAATTATTGCATTATATTCTCATTAGTTAAATTGTATTCTCTCTTATTGTTTTAAACAGGAGGTCTAGTAACGGTGACGGCAATCACAGATACTAATCCAAAAATTTCCGACTCTACAGATATTCCTTGGTGGGCGGGAAACGCTCGCTTAAAAGATGTTTCGGGTAAATTATTGGGAGCGCACGTTGCTCACAGCGGTCTAATTGTATTGTGGGCGGGAGCAACGACTTTATGGGAAATTTCTCGTTTAGATATTGCTCAACCAATGTATGAACAGGGTTTAATTCTCTTGCCTCATCTAGCTACTTTAGGCTGGGGAGTTGGTGCTGGAGGAGAAATTATTGATACTCATCCCTATTTTGTCATTGGGGCTTTACACTTAATCTCTTCGGCATTTTTAGGTTTAGGTGGTATTTATCATGCCGTTTTCGCTCCTCAATATCTAGAAAGTATTTCCGAATTTTTTGGTTATGAATGGCGTGATGTCAACAAAATGACCACCATTCTTGGTATTCATTTAACCCTCTTGGGTGCTGGGGCATTTTTACTAGTAGCGAAAGCAATGTTATTTGGCGGTTTATACGATCCTCTAGCTGCCGATGTCCGCACAGTAACCAATCTCACTCTTAATCCAGCAATCATTTTTGGCTATTTATTTGGGGCTTCAGGTGAACGCGGTATGGCTATGGGCGGAGCTTTCTTTGCCTATTTGGTTTATGACCATCTTGATATCATCAAGGCTGTTTTTGCTGGCAATATAATATTTAGTGCAGCAAAATAAAAAGACAAAAAAATTTGAGATTTTATTGCAAATTAATAGCAATAAGTGTATGATAAGTTAGAGTGAAAAACTCACGCTTAAACTTTCTAGGGGTTGAGACTATTTCCAACTCAATCCCTATTAGTAACGAGCTAAATCTTCAAGAAATCTTGAATTTAAGCCAGTTGAATAATTGTTGTTTAGTTAACTAGAAGAGTCTTATTTCTTCAATTAGTTAGTAATTATTATTAATAAGCTTGCCACGGTTGCTAAAAACTCAGACATTGAAGAGCAAAAAAAATAAGAGGAAACAGAATAATGGCGAAAATTGGTCTTTTTTACGGTTCGACTACAGGTAAAACAGAAGCAGCAGCAGAAGCAATTCAAGCTGCTTTGGGTGGCGAAGATGTAGTTGCATTACACGAAATTAGCGATGTCTCCGAAGAATTTGCCGATTATGACTGTCTAATTATTGGTTGTCCTACCTGGGATGTGGGAGAACTACAAAGCGATTGGGAAGGTTTTGTTGATGATGAATTAGACAATCTTGACTTTAGTGGTAAAAAAGTTGCCTACTTTGGAACAGGAGATCAGGTAGGTTACGCCGATAACTTTCAAGATGCGATGGGCATTTTAGAAGAAAAAATTTCTAGTCTAGGTGGAACTACAGTCGGTTATTGGTCTACGGATGGCTATGAACACGAAGCCTCCAAAGCCGAAAAAGATGGTCAATTTGTTGGTCTAGCTTTAGACGAAGACAATCAATCAGAATTAACAGACAGCAGAATTCAGGAATGGGCGACACAATTAAAATCTGAATTCGGTCTTTAAAGGGTTAGGGTTTAGGAGTTCTCCTCTCCTAAAGGGCGGGGAAAAGTAATTGAGAGGTCAGATTTCATATAGCCATATTGTACTGACCAAAATAATGAGCCATAAAACTCTTTTGCTTTTTCCTTTTTTTCTTAATTAATTACACAACCTGGTAAGGTGGGCAAAAATATTTTTAAACACGTTATAAAGTTAAATTTGAGTGTTGCCCACCCTACTGGACTAGACTTAATCAATTAATAAATAACATCTAATTAAAATTTTTAAAAGTTTGGGAGTTCTCCTCTCCTAAAGGGTGGGGGAAAGTAGTTGATTGAACCAAGAAGCCATGAAAACTTTATTACTTCCCCCTTTTTTTTAGACTTAAAATTATTAATACCACCTCTATTTAAGATAAACATTTATATACTAAATCACAATGTCTCAAACAACTGCACCCGTTTGGATCAACGCTAATCCCAGTTTTAAACATTTTGAAACTAGAATTGTACGCTGTCTTGCTCAACAAGTACCCGTGGCCTATTGGGAATATCAACAACATCAAGATGAAGCAAGTTCTCTAGATATTGCTCTCAATTTACTCCACGACTATTTAACCTCTCGCTCTCAACCAGTAGATTTAATTGGTCATGGAGTAGGTGGAATACTGGGTTTACTTTATGCTCGTCAATATCCTCGTAAAGTCAAATCACTGACCCTATTAGGGGTAGGATTCAACCCTGGGTACGATTGGCAGGCACATTACTATCAAATGCGAAAATTATTACCTTGCAGCCAGGAAATGCTACTGTCGCGTCTAGTGCAAATGATGTTTGGAGTTCAAGATCGAACTAATACCTTGAATTTAATTAAAATTCTACAACGAGATTTGATTACCGCCCCTACTTCTCATTCTTTATATCAGCCATGTACTATTCCAAGTGGTGGGGTATCGATGCCTTTGATGGTTTGTGGTAGTGAGAATGATGGCATAGTTGATCGCTTTGAATTAGGAAGATGGTCAGAGTGTTTGAAAACCGAAGATAGTATCTGGATGAATCCTTTGGGACATCATTTCTTTCATTACTTTTTCCCCGAAAAAACTAGCCAACAGGTATTGAAATTTTGGCAGAGGGTAAAACAGTCATCAGTCATCAATGACCAAGTAGCAAGTAGCAGATAGCAAGTAGCAAGTAAAACCTAGTGCCTAGTGCCTAGTGCCTAATAATCAGTAATTAGTAATCAATAAAAACTAGTCTTCCAATATTTTATCAAGAGAATAAGGAGATTCTGGAGGAATATTTTTTAGATTACTTTTTTCTAAAACAAATTTCCTTGCTTTTTGATAAATATCCTCTAATTCTTTTTCTAACAAAAGTTTATAGTTTGTTGTCAAATTATCTCTTATGTTATCTTGAAATGCACTTATTTCGGCTTGCCAATGTGCTTTATTATAATCTGATTCATTTTCCCAATAATCAACAAACAATTTATGAATTATTATCTGCTTCGCTAGACTTTTAATTCTAGCTTTTTCTGATCGCCCCAAATCTTCTAATTCCTCGCATAAATTAGCAATATCTAACTCTGAAAAATTTTTTTCTTTTAATAGTTTGATTTGAATTTCTAGCCAGCGATCGTATTCTGTTTCATATAGTATTTTTGTTTGCATTATTTTATCCCCTATTACGAGGTCAGAAGTCACAAAGGGCTTGCCCGCAAGTAGTCAAAAGTTTGATAAAAATATATATAAAGCATAGTCGATTTTTATTTTATGATCTATGAACTGTATAGATTAAGGTAAATGATAAACCCCCTAAACGAGAAAATTTAAAACATTAATCAGTAATCACTTGAGGTTATTTGACTAGAGAATTAGAAGTCATGGCACAATAAAGAAAGCATAAAAAAACTTAATAAAAATTAAAAGAGGGTATATGGTCGCAACACCAATTAAAACCCAGCCGAGGTTAACTATTCAAACGACGGCGATAACTACTGATACTACAGTGATTCGTTCTCTAGATTGGGATCGCGATCGCTTTGATATTGAATTTGGTTTACAAAACGGTACAACTTACAATTCATATTTAGTTCGTGGGGACAAAACTGCTTTAGTTGATACTTCCCACGCTAAATTCCGTCAGTTATATCTTGATACTTTAAAAGGTTTAATTGACCCCCAAACAATTGATTATTTAATTGTGAGTCATACTGAACCTGATCATAGTGGCTTAGTCAAAGATTTTCTGGAACTTGCCCCTCAAGCGGTAGTAGTTGCCTCGAAGATGGCAATCAAGTTTTTAGAAGATTTAGTTCATCAACCCTTTAATAAACAAATAGTTAAAAACGGTGACACAATTGATTTAGGTCAAGGTCATGTGATTGAGTTTGTCAATGCTCCTAATTTACATTGGCCAGACACTATTTTTAGTTATGATCATCAAACTGATATTTTGTTTACCTGTGATGCCTTTGGAATGCACTATTGTGCCGATGCTACCTATGACGAAGATTTAAACGCGATCGCCAAAGATTATCGTTTTTATTATGACTGTTTAATGGCTCCTAATGCACGTTCTGTCTTATCCGCAATGAAACGTATGGAACAGCTAGGGGAAATTAATATTGTCGCCAATGGACATGGGCCTTTGTTACGTTATAATTTGCAGGAATTATTAGGTCGCTATCGTACTTGGAGTCAAGCTCAAACCAAAGCCGAGCAAAGTGTTGCCGTATTTTATATTACCGATTATGGTTACAGCGATCGCCTTTCCCAAGCAATTGCCAGAGGTATTACCAAAACTGGAGTTGAAGTAGAAATGGTCGATTTGCGCTCGGCTGAGAGTAACGAAGTCCACGAGATAGTTAATCGTTCTGTAGGTATCGTTTTAGGTATGCCTCCGTTAGCTAGTAAACATCAAGAAGAAATTACCGCTAATTTAGGAACAGTGTTAGCTGCTGCTAAGGATAAACAGTTAATTGGACTATTTGAGTCTTATGGTGACGATGATGAACCCATCGATCCTTTATTGGCGAAATTCCGTGAAGCAGGTTTAAAAGCAGCCTTTCCCGTCATTAAAATTAAAGATACTCCCACCGAAGCCGACTATCAACTATGTGAAGAATCGGGAACAGACTTAGGGCAATTACTTACCCGTAAAGAACTAGTCAAGCAGATGAAAGCCGTTGACACCGACCTAGATAAAGCGATCGGTCGTTTAAGTGGTGGCTTGTATATCATTACTGCTACTAAAGGGGATGTCAGCAGTGCAATGTTAGCTTCTTGGGTGTCTCAAGCTAGTTTTGAACCCCCAGGCTTAACGATTGCTGTAGCTAAAGATCGGGCAATTGAATCTTTAATGCAAGTAGGCGATCGCTTTGTGTTAAATATTTTGGAAGAAGGTAAATATCAAAGCCTTATGAAACACTTCCTCAAGCGATTTAAACCAGGGGCAGACCGTTTTGCAGGAGTCAAAATTCAAACTGCGTCTAATGCTTCACCTATTTTGACTGATGCTCTAGCATATTTAGAGTGCCGAGTTTCTAGTCGCATGGAATGTAGTGATCACTGGATTGTTTATAGCCAAGTCGATTTAGGTCGTGTTGCTAACCCCGATGGTTTAACCGCAGTCCATCACCGTAAGGTAGGAAATCATTACTAAGATTTTGCGAACTAGTTGTTGATTGTTTGTTTGATATGGGTACGTTATATCTAGTATTTCGTACCCTATCGCAATACGAAGGCTAGGCTTAAGCCGAATCGCACTGTTGAATTTATCTTCCCGCTCAAAAAATCAAGTTATACCTTTAATCGGAAAAGAAAGTACAGATATAATTAATGATTGAATATAAAAGGCAGAAAAATTAATTACTAATAATATAATGTGTCGATTATTGGGCTATCTCGGTTCTACGATTCAATTAGACCGTATACTAACCAAGCCGAAACACTCCTTAATGGTTCAGGGTTATCGACCCTTAGAAATGACTGCGGGATTACTAAATGCTGATGGTTTTGGTATAGGGTGGTATCATCCTCAACAAGAACAGCCACCCTATATTTATAAAAATGTTTTACCAATTTGGAACGATGCCAACTTACCCCAGCTAGGACGCTACATCGAATCTAAATGCCTCTTGGGATATGTGCGTAGTGCTACCTCTAATCTTTCCGTCGATCTCATTAATTGTCAGCCTTTTTCTCATCAAAATCTTCTATTTGTTCATAACGGCTATATTGATAATTTTCGCCAAACCCTTTATCGACCTATCCGCAATGACTTAAATAACTTTGCCTATCAACGTATTGAAGGAACTACTGACTCAGAACATATTTTTGCCTTAATAGTTAACGAGCTTGAGGCTAATCATAATATCAGTTTAAAACAAGCCTTAAACAATACTATTCTGCATTTAATCAAACTCGCTCAACCTGATAAGATTAGCTTTTCTGCCAACATCGTTTTGAGTAATGGTCAAGAGTTAGTTGCCTCTCGTTATTCTAATCGCCAAGCTAGTCCGACACTGTACTATATAAAAGACAATTTATTATATTCTAATGCAGTAATCATTGCCTCAGAACCAATGTTTGAAGGTGATTGGATTAGCTGTCCCGAAAAAAGTATTATTGGTGTGGGAGAAAACCTTGAAATTAGCCTCGATTACATCTGTTAGACAATCGATCATTACGACACTAAAGCAAACTCGTCAAAATACTCTAGATTTATTAACTGAGGTTAATGAGCCGTTTTTTTTTCAGCAAGCTCACCCAGAGTTTAGCCCCATTGGTTGGCATTTTGGTCATATTGCCCATACCGAAGCTTATTGGATTTTAGAGCATTTGGCTCAATTATCTCCGAGTTTTACGGAATATCATCGCTTATTTTCCGCCGATGGACTACCAAAATCCGAACGTCAAAACTTACCCAATATCGCAACTATTAAAAATTATTTACAGAGCGTCAGAAGTAAAACTTTAATTTATTTAACAACTGCACCCATAGACAAACAGGAGCGTCTTTGGCGATGGTTATGTCAACATGAAAGTCAACACATTGAAACCATTAGTTTTATTTGGCAACTTCATCAACAGCGGGACTATTCAAGTTTAATAGTCAATGGTAGTCAATCTAATTTTGCCAATAAAAGAGTTGATTGGCTGGAAGAAATGCGAGAAATTCCAGCAGGAGAATTTATTATGGGCAGTGATGCTACCGAAGCCCAAGACAATGAACGTCCTGCTCACCAAGTTTATTTAGATACCTATAAGATTGATCGCTATCCTGTTACCTGTGGACAGTATTTTCAGTTTATGGCTGCTGGAGGTTATCAAAAGCGTCAATATTGGTCAGAGGCAGGTTGGCAGTGGTTACAACAATATCCTGTTTCTCAGCCTTTGTATTGGTCAGATGCTACTGATTGGGTAGAGCATCCTGTATGTGGTGTTAGTTACTACGAAGCCGAAGCTTACGCTCAATTTGCTGGCAAAAGATTACCCACAGAAGCAGAATGGGAAAAAGCAGCTTTAGGGACATCTCAGCCTGGTAATTGCGATCGCGAAGCGTACACCCATTCGAGTGCAAGCCCGAAGGGTTATCGCCTGATTGGACATACTACACCTGTAAATGCTTATCCTTACCTTAGTCAGTATGGTTGTCAAGATCTGTTGGGTAATGTCTGGGAATGGACAAGTTCTTGGTTCGATGGTTATTCGGGATTTACTAGTTATCCTTATCCTGGCTATTCAGAAGTTTATTTTGACCATCAACATCGAGTGTTACGAGGTGGCAGTTGGGCAACTAATAGGGCAGCTTTAAGAACTAGTTTTCGTAATTGGTATTATCCAGGAGTTAGACAAATTTTAGCTGGCTTTCGCTGTGTTAGAAATTAATGAATTACGATTAATACCTACATTCAGCAGGTTCCTTAACATAGGAAATAATATTTTTGACAGGCTGAAC
>CAYMWC010000021.1:0-40010 GCA_964393695.1 uncultured Pleurocapsa sp. | reverse complement strand
TCCAGTAATCAACTTTTTCTAAATCTTCGGGTTCTTGATGGCAATCTATATAAGATTCACAATATTCATGGGCTACTAGCTTTTGTTGACTCAAAATAAAAATTGATATATTGAGCGATATAGTTAATATTAACAACCTCGTAATTTTCATTAGTTATCCTGCCTAAAAGCAATTTTTTTAAAATACAAAAGATAAATTTAGATCACGAGCATAGCTTTATTAATAACATTTTGATATGCGTAATTTTTACTAAATTAAAAGTGTAATATTGTTAGAAATTCCAGCTAATAGAACATCAAGATTGATTTAAAGAATAAACTTTGGTAAATATTTCCCTCTGCTTCTTATTACCTATTACTTATTACTTATCTCAAACCATTAATTCAAACTTAACCCAGTCCTACTTCTCCGCAGACAGGCAATTTGACGTTTACTTAACTGAGGTGTTATCCTCTGCCATTCTTCAGGGGAAAGTTGAAACTCACTTAAAAATACCTTGGGAATTTTGGAAGTATAGCCAAAAGTAATGGAATAGCGATTGCGCTTTGCTGGTTTTGCCCGATGAAAAACATTGCAAGGATCAGTAATAATAATACTCCCTGCTTTAGCAGCACAAATTTGCCAATTTTGAGGTGAGACAATTTTAGCGATCGCCTGATCAGAAATAAATCCCGATTTATAATCTAAAGCGGTGTTGAGATCTTCGGTATAAGAGCGAGGTATATACTCATAAGGGCCTCCCGTAACTCCTACATTGTTAAGATAGATAATTACTTTCACCATCCGCTCATCGTCAATATCCCGATGCCAATGTCTAGCATCTGTGAGAGGGGCATCAGCAGCATCTCGTCGCAGATCGACACCATGAAATAGCAAAGGTAGACCGATATAGTTTTCGACTATATCTAATAATCTTTCTCCTAATCCCCACAGTAAAATTTCTGTATGCAAGAATTTACGTAACCTAGGAATACCTTCTCGCCAATTATTAAGATTAGAAAGAGTGTAGAGATGGGGATGAAGCACCATCATTTCTTTAAGTAATCTTTTAGTGTGAGGCAATCTTAGTTCTGCTAAAGAAGTAACATAAACTCCTTCTTGCCAAAGACTTGAGACAATTTGGGCATCTTGATTAGATAATTGAGAAAGACGATGCTGATAATTTTCGCGTTTTAACTGGCGATCGCGATCGCTAATTGAAGGCAAATGCAAGTTTTGATGAGCAATTTGCTTGATTTTATAAGTAGCAAGTTTGGCTTTATGACTTATTTGTTTCAAATTGGATTTGATGGGGTTTTGATGATGTAAAGTACTTTCAATTGTGGCTTTTACATCTTCAATATTATATGGCTTGACAATATAGCCTTGGGGATGGGTTTCTCTAGCTTGCTTTAAGGTATTACGATCTGAATAAGAGCTTAAATAAATAATCGGAATTTGATACTCGGCTTGATTTTTTTGACTAGTAGCAATACCATTCATATCACCTTTTAAAACTATATCCATTAAGATCAAGTCAGGTCGGGTTTCTGCTACTTTGGCGATCGCTTTGACTCCTGAATCAACTATTCCTAAAACTTCATAGCCACAGCGTTTTAATTTGTGAGCTAAATTCTTAGCAATAATTAGTTCATCTTCAACAATTAAAATATGAATCGGTTTCATACGGTTCTTAAATATATATTAAATACTTAATTCTTTTACCCAATCTAACTAATTTATTTGCCAAATTATTGAGTTGCTTTTTGAAAATGATTGCCTGCTTTCAATTAAAGCTTGTTATAAATAAATAGCGATTAAAAATAATTGACAATATTTTGTCCGACAATACTTTGTAGCCAGTTTGAATTGCCATTAACATAATCTTGTAAATTAGGTATTCCAATTGAATTTACACCTTCTAAACTAATAACGAGATCGTTGTAATCTGAATCTGCACCCAAATTCAAACTAGTATCTTCCCAGCCCAAAATAGTATTATTAGCTGAGGAAGCAATTGCTGTTACTTGAACTTGATTAAAATTAGCTGCTGCCAAGGAAAACATAGGACGTAAATTGTCACTCCAAGGCGTATTAAGCAGTTGCTCTAATGTTCCTTGGGGATTGAATACCAAGCCTACAAGATCGCCAGGTTGCATTGCGAAACTTTGAACTCCTTTGTATTCTCCTGTTAGTAAATCCTGTTGCCAATCTGATTCAATTAGATCGGTAAATTTGGCTTGATCTGTAGAATCTTGTAAAAATACATATCCTTGTTGGGAGTTGCTTAAAGCTCTTCTAATGGCTTCTTTTCTAAATTCAACAGAAGTAACGTCTAAATTTGCTAATCCAGACAGACTGAAAACTCCCATTTCTCCTTGATCCGCACCGCCATCATAGAGAAAATCAACATCAACTAAGCCAGATTGATTAACTTTCAATACGCCTTCATACAAAGTTTCCTGGGCATATTTCAACAGTTTTTGCCCAGTTGCCGTATCTTGCCAACGTCGTTCGGGGTTTTGCACCGTATCAATTGTAGGAGCTATACCTTTCGCTCCAGTTAATCTAAATACTATGTCGTTATAGTCTTTATCCGATTGTTGCCAGTCAA
Source organism: uncultured Pleurocapsa sp. (assembly GCA_964393695.1). Lineage (GTDB taxonomy): Bacteria > Cyanobacteriota > Cyanobacteriia > Cyanobacteriales > Xenococcaceae > Waterburya. Next base: position 37,416 of record CAYMWC010000021.1, on the reverse strand, counting down.
CCCGCACATCTTCCATTCCATAGATATCGGTTTTGTTGATGTTGACAATTTGTCCTGTACGCTTGGCTGCTTGTCTAGTTAAATCTCCCCCTGGATTAGCTTCGGGGATGGAAAAGATCGGTAGTTTACCCCATTGCCATATTGAATTAGGATCTTTGGCGATCGCTGCTGTGGTATTATTTGGCGTGAGCATCAGGGCGAATTTATCGCCTTTTTTCATGGTAAAAGAGTTAATTCCGCGATAATTTCCTTGATTAAAGTCTTTTTCCCAGGGCAGAGTTTGACTAAATAAAGCTTTGTCCGTAGAGTCTTTGATCAAAACATAACCCAGATTAGAATTAGTTTGAGCGCGTCTAGCTGCTTCTTGAATAAAAGCAATTGAACCTGGTTTGTAAGCTTCCATCCCTTTTAAGTTAAAAACAGCTAGTTCTCCTTGAAACCAACCGCCATCAAACAAAAATTCGTAATCTACTTTTCCTGTTTTTTCGACTTTAAAAAATCCTGAACTATATTGAGACTTTTGCTGATTGTTGTTATTGGGTAGATTACCCAGGGATTCTAAATCTTCTGTTCTTTGCAAATCCTGCCAAACAATTGTACCTAAATCGTTTAAAATTTCGGGATTTGTGCCATTAAAGTTTTGCGTCGCCGATTTAGTAAGATTCGCTTCCCAGACAATGCGTCCAATTTCTCTTTCCTGGGTAGCAGCAATAGTTTGAATCGTCGCTTCCAAAGTGCTTTGTCCATTATTGTCAGATCCATATTCGCCAATAATTACGGGAATATCACGCACAAATAATTCATCTAGATATTTAGCAAGATCATTATTGTTCCATCGTTCATAGGCATGAATTGAAAAAATAATATTGTCATTTTGCTCTAAAACTTCGTTGGCATAATTAGCAATTGTCTGAGTCGGAAGATCTTGCCCCCAAGCTTCGCCATCGACGACGATCAGATTATTTGCACCTTCAGCACGAATAATATCGATTAATTCTCGATGATAACTAACCCATTTTTGGGGGTTAGCAGTAGCGTTGCCTGGCTCATTATGGAGATTAAACCAAACAGAGGGATTATCCTTAAACTCCCGTGCCATATTGCGCCAATAGTTTTTAAGAACTTCCCATTGATTATTTTCGTAATAACCACCAATGCGATCATGAGCATCAAATATTACGACTGCACCTTGACTGGTAAAGGCATCAACAATTTGATGATTAGTTCCGTAGTTATTATCGGCAGGATGAGGTTGTCCGTAGCTGCCTAAAAGGTAATTGGGGACTCTAATGGTATTAAATCCCCAAGTATTGAGATATTTATCTACATTACTAATACCTTTCCAAGCAAACATATTAGTTCCTTTGATAATAAATTCTTGTCCGCTTGGATCGTAGATTTTACTTCCTAATACGCGAAATTGAGGTTTTTTCATGACAGTCAAAACAATTTTTTAAACAATATGAATTATTAAAAGAATAGCGATCGCCCTTGAATGATCAATAAAGCGATCGCCAATTTTAAAGCAGACTAATTTAGCCTAAGACCATCAATCAAAGTAATGAATAACTTCTTGACCAACGGTTGTCTTGAGCCAATCGCGATTACCAGCCATCACATCTTCAATGTCGGCTAAACCAATTCTTTGCGCTCCTTCAATAGCTAACACCACGTCGTTGTAGTCATGATTCGATCCCAGATCGAGGCGGACATCTTCAAAGCTAACAATTGTCCCTTTAGCGTTGCTAAAAATATCGGCAAATTGAATCTGATCCTTCAGGTTTGCTGCGGAAATTGAGAAGAGGGGGTCTTTTTTAATTGCCCAATCTGGAGCAGTCAGAGCTTCATTGAGAGTGCCATCGGGAATCAAAACTAAACCAAAAGTATCACCAGGATTCATCAAGAAAGTTTCTTTCCCTTGATATTGTCCCCCATTAAAATTGCCTTCCCAATTGAAACTGCCACTAAATTTTGCACCTTCATTAAGATCTTGAACTACGGTATATCCTTTGGTGGAATTACTTTTCGCCCGTTGGATTGCCTCTTGAACGAAGGCTTGAGAACCTGCCTCGTAGATATCCATCCCTTTAAGACTGAAGATACCTACCTCGGCTCCTTGATAGAAGCCTCCATCATAGAGAAAATCAATGATTACTTGACCAGAATTCCCCACTTTAAACACGCCTTCATCAAAAGTGGCTCGGTTAGCGTACTTTAATAATTCTCCACCAATGCTGGTTTTTCGCCAATCGCGATCGCTGTTGGAGTAGAGATTCATTGAGGCAACTGCGCCTTTAGCACCTTTAATTTGAAACACAAAGTCGTTGTAATCGCGATCTGAATTAGCAATATCAGTACGCACATCCTCAAAAGCGTAAGTACCGTTACCATCTACATTGACCATTTGTCCGATTGGTTTACCACCTGGATTGGCTTCGGGAATCGAAAACAGAGGCATTTTTCCCGATTGCCAAATTTTAGCTGGATTGCTAATTTCTGAGACGGTAGTATTCTGTACTAGCATGAAAGCAAATTGCTCTCCTGGATTCATGGCGAAGGTTTTAACCCCTTGATATTTATCAGGATCGATATTAAAGTTATTTTCCCAGGACATTTTTTGGGTAAAACGCGCTCCTTCATTACGGTCATTAGCTAAGATATGACCCAAATTAGAGTTGGTCAAAGCGCGACGAGTTGCTTCAGCAATAAAGGCATTAGAACCAGGTTGATAGGCATTCATGCCTTCAAGACTAAAAACGGCGAGTTCTCCTTGATACCAACCACCATCGTAGAGATAGTCGAAAGATACTTTGCCAGTTTCGCCGACTTCAAAGACACCTTCATTGAAAAAGGTTCGATCAGCATATTTGAGTAAATTCTTGCCTGTTGAACTATTACGCCAATCACGATTGCTATTAATTAGGTTATTGATACTAGCAGTATTATGGCTTTCTAGTCCTCTAGCTTGGAAAATTAAGTCATTATAGTCGCGGTCTGAATTACCAACAGCCACATCTTCAAAAGCTAAAGTTCCATTTTTATCTAGGGCAGCAATTTGATTAAGGTCAGTGGAAAATAAAACTTTTTTGCCCGCTTGAGAAGTGCTGTAAGGATTCTGATTAATATCTTTGATGCTTGTGTTTTGTACCAACATGAAAGCCAACTCGTCTCCTGCTTCCATCTCAAAGGATTGAACTCCTGCATATTTAGCAGCGTCAAGATTGAAGTTGTTTTCCCAGGCTACTTTGTCACTAAAATGCGCCCCTTGAGAGCGATCGCTCATCAAAACTCTTCCCTGTTTACTATTACTCAAAGCACGAGCGGTAGCTTCGGTGAGAAATTCTACTGATCCAGGTTGGTAACCTCCCATCCCTTTGAGACTAAAGACGGCTAATTCTCCTTGATACCAACCACCATCATAAAGATAATCAAATTCAACTCTACCAGTAGAATTAACGGTAAAAGTTCCACTGTCAAACACAGGACGGTTGGCATACTCAACTAATTGCTGTCCAACTTTAGTCTTGAGCCAATCGCGATTGGAATTAATCGTATCTTTAATTGCTAGTGCGTTAGCGGTTGCGCCCTGCACTTGGAACACTAAATCGTTGTAGTCGCGGTCTACACTTTGAATATTGCTGAGGTTGATATCTTCCCAAGCAAAAGTGTTACCTTTCCCAGTCACATCGGCAATTTGACCGATAGTTTTGCCATTAGTAACAGCGGTCTTAAAAGAGAATAGAGCATTTTGCGGGTTGGGATTAGCAGCTAAATTGGCAACTGTACCATTGCTGACTAGCATCATCGCAAACTTACTGCCTGCTTGCATCTCAAAGGTTCGTTTGCCACCGTAGATACCACTATTATATTGACCTTCCCAACTCAACTCTTTGTTAAGATCACTAAAGCGAGCGCGATCGTCTTTATCTTTGATTGCTACATAGCCCAATTGAGAATTGCTTAAAGCTCTGTTAGTAGCTTCTTGTAAAAATGCTGACGAACCAACTTCCAAATTTTCCATTCCTTGGAGACTAAAGATTGCTAGTTCTCCTTGATATCCACCACCGTCATAAAGATAATCGATGCTAACTTTGCCTGAAGAATTGACCTGAAAAATACCAGTAGTAAGATTGTTAATAGTAGTCATTGTTTTTTGTTATTGATGTAATTTAATAGATTTATGAAGCCAAATAAAAAACTTTAATATTGGTTTAGAAAGAACTTTAATTTCAACTAAAAGAATTAGCTTTAAGATGATTTTAAAAAGTATTTTATTGATGTAAATTAGCAGTATTACTGCTGTCAATACTATTCTCAATAGAAAAAAAATGTTCTAAACCTACCAAGGACAAAACCATTTTTACTTGAGGAGAAAAACTTAAAAAGCGCAAGTCAATTTTAGTGTCTTTTACAAATCTTAGGATTTGGCACAAACCAATCAAGCCTTCATTGTCGATAAAAAGAGTTTTTTCAAAATCTATAACTATTTTTTTGATAGTCAAGTTAGATGAAGCAACAGGTACTTGTTCAAAACTTAAACTAAATTGTTGTAATAATTGCTTAAAATAATTGGCTTCAGTGGAAGTAAACTGAGATGGCATATGTATTAATTGAATACTATCTAAATCAGTCACTACAAAATTATTGCTTGTACTTGTATAAGTCATTACTTTCCTATAAAACGTTTGTCATTTTTAGTATTACCGACGGTTGTTTGTGTTTGAGTTTGTCTATTTGTTTGACTTGATTTAAGTTTGTATAACTTGTGTATAAATCATGATTAATGATTTAGATAGGTACAATTAGTTTTAAAGATGAGAAGATGACATGAACAACTAAACCTATTTTTTAAAATACTCTGACAACTGTCAAACTAGCCAAAATAAAAAAGCTCTCTATTTTGGTTAAATAAAGAGCCAGTCATATTGAACACATAAAAAAAAATCGACAAAAAAACTAACTAAAATCAACTTTTTTCAGGCCAATATAGACAAAAAATCGGGAGTACCTATTAATTCATCGCTTAATTCTTCTCTTACTAAATCAGTTTCAAATTCATCTTCTAGTAATAAACTAGCTTGGGCATAATATTTAGCTGGTGTGACAGGCAGCTTGGCAACAAATGGTTGTGCCAAAAAATCAGCTAAATCTTCTTGATTATTAGCGATTGGAACTCCTAACTTAGCTAGCTGTTGTGCCAACTCAACTTGATGATTATCTACGTGTTCTCGGAAATTATAGCTACGAGGTACTAAAATAAAAGGCTTATTAATTAAACCTAGTAAATCGAGTGAGCCTTCCCCACAGTGAGCAATGATCATGCGAGCTTTTTTGACTAAACTTAAAAAATCAGTTTCTTTTAAAACAGAGTATCCAGTGACATTATTAGGCACAACAGTACAACTGCCATATTGAATTACTATTTCTTCTTGTTCTGGTTGAATTAACCTTTGCTTAATGAGGTTATCAATCCACTCCATCAGACGATTAAAAGGAAATTTTTCTGTACCAACTGTGATTAAAATCATGATTAATCTTTAATATATTTAAGTTGTTTGATTAAGTTGAAAATTGATACTATATACGAATTAATTTTGCTTTAGAATATTTAGTAGTTAATTGCTCCCATTGAACATAGACTATATCGAGAAAAGGTAAAGTTAAACGAGCCGACAAGCTAAGTTCTTCAACTCTAGTAAAGGATTCAATAAAAACCGTTTTGATTCCTGATAATTTTGCCAAAATAATAAACGGTACAGCTACTCCTGCACCAGTAGATAAAACTAATTCGGGACGTTCTTGTTGAATAACCTGCCAAGCTAGCCAAAAATTACGGATTAAATTAGGCAAATTGCGATTAGTTGGACTATAAGCCCAATAGACTTTTTCATTGTTTAAAACTAATTCAGTAGAAGCTGTTTGAAAAGTAACCCAGCAACAATCATGTTTTCTCCAAAAGGAATGTAATCTTTGTAAAGCTTGGAAATGACCTCCAGTGGAACTAATAAGTAAAATTCTCATGTTTAACTTTTTGTTTGACTCTTGATTATTTTTAGTATCCCCAGTTGAAGTTAGCGATCATGTTCATTTATTTGTTTTACTTTTAGAAATTATGTATAGTTTATGTATAAGTTGTATAACTACATTTGATTTAATCGTTTCTCTGGGAGAGTAGCCGACTTTAGTTCTTCCATTGCCCACGATTGCGGTTGCGGAGCAAGTCGAAGACTCAGCTAGTCGTTGCGTAGCTGCCGTCCTAAAGGATACCGCTTCGCATATAGGCATAGGCATCCCATTGATTTATTTCCTTTGACACTTCAAAAACAAAAATTAATTAATACACTCTAAGAACTGCGATACCCTAGATCGAGTGATTTATTAGATTTTCTTAAGATACTTCCTATGACATCCACCATTGAAACTGATAATCGTATTATTCGGATCGGGACTCGCAAAAGTCAACTGGCTTTAGTACAAACTTATTGGGTTAAAGCGGAATTGGAAAAACATTTTCCCGATATAGACTTTGAAGTCGAAAAAATGAGTACCCAAGGGGATAAAATTCTGGATGTGCCTCTGGCGAAAATTGGCGATAAAGGTTTATTTACCAAAGAATTAGAAGTCGGAATGCTCAATAAGACAACGGACTTTGCGGTACATTCCCTCAAAGATTTACCAACTAATCTACCTGAAGGCTTAATATTAGGTTGTGTAACTAAAAGAGTCGATCCTGCTGATGCTGTAGTTGTCAATGCCAAACACCAAGACAAAAAATTAGAAACTTTCCCTCCAGGTTCAGTAATTGGTACATCTTCCCTGAGACGCTTGGCACAGTTGCGCCATCACTATCCCCATTTAGAATTTAAAGATATTCGCGGTAATGTTAATACTCGTTTAGCTAAACTAGATGCAGGAGAATATGACGGTATTATACTAGCTGTAGCAGGATTGCAAAGATTGGGAATGAGCGATCGCCTTCACCAAATTATTTCTTCGGAAGTTTCTCTTCATGCTGTAGGACAAGGGGCATTAGGGATTGAATGTCGTGACGGAGATGAAGAAATTCTTAAGGTTTTAAAAGTATTAGAAGATGCCGATAGTAGCGATCGCGCCCTAGCTGAAAGAGCATTCCTGCGAGAGTTAGAAGGTGGATGTCAAGTACCAATTGGCGTTAATACCACTATCGAAAATGACGTTCTCACCCTTACAGGTATGGTTGCTAGTCTTGATGGCAAACAATTAATTAAAGATAGTATAAACGGTAACAGAAAAGACTCAGAGCAATTAGGTAGGGATCTGGCTGGGAGATTACGAGAACAAGGAGCAGGTGATATCTTGGCAGAGATTTTTGCTCAAATAGAGCGTTAGTTAAAATGGCTGGAAGCTCTAAGCTGTGCTTGAACTTAAATTGGTAAGACAATATGTCCTTTGATAGTTTTACTTGAAAAAATTATTGTCTTAAAATCAGCATTAAGAGTCAAAAGCTTATAAAGTGAAGCTTTTAGCTGATAACTTGTTCAATACAATTAACTTTAAAGTTAGAGTCCTTTGACTTTACATAACATAATTTTCGGAGTATCACTTAGTAGTCTAGTCAAATTTTTTGTATTGTAATTTATGAATATCAATCTCAAAACTATCGCTGTTCCTATGTTTGTTGCTTTATCTCTTTTATTTGGAGCCTGTGCCGAACAAGGGGGTGAAACTCCTGATGCGACAGAGGGTGCAGCCCCTGAAAGCACTGAAAGTGTAGAGCAGGGTGCAGACGCAACTGGAGATGCGATGCAGGATGGTGCAGATGCAACTGGAGATGCGATGCAAGATGGTGCAGACGCAACTGGAGATGCGATGCAAGATGGTGCAGATGCTGCTGGAGATGCGGTTCAAGATGGTGCAGATGCTGCTGGAGATGCTATGCAAGATGCAGGAGAGAAAGCTCCTGGTGAAACTCCCTAAAATTGCGATTACCCTGAGTCCTACGGACTTGCTCCGCAAACGGGTACGCTGCGCGATTGGCTACGCCACGCCAGGGCGTGATCGCTTTACTTACTCTTTAGGTATTGCTATCTAATTTTCAGTTGATTCTATAATTTTGATTAGGTGTCGGGTTGGTTGAGCTACCGATGCCTATTTTTTATGGAATACAAGTTGAACTTCTGAGATTATCTGGAGAGTCGATCACGATTATAGATAAACTAAATTATGTACCCTGTCTAAATAGAAGGATTGATTAAAATAGGATGCAGATTAAAGCAACCGATAAAGCATTATTAGATTGGACTGGCGACTTACTAGCAGTTGGTATTTTAGAAGACCAAACTCAGCTAGAAGGAGATTTAGCTAAATTAGACGAGAAATTAGCAGGCATAATTTCTGAATTAATTGCTGAGGAAGAATTTAAAGGCAAATCGGAAACTACCGTCCTTAGTCGTGTCGGTGGTCAAAACTCTGTGCGTAAAATTGCTTTGGTGGGTTTGGGTAAAGCTGAAGATTTAAAGCTAGATAGCTGGCGCAGTGCCACAGCAGCGATCGCTCGTTTAGTAACCAAAGAGAAAACTCTGGGTATTAGTCTACCTTTGGGTTCGGAGTCCCCTGCCTCAGTAGCCCAAGCAATTACAGAAGCAATTATTTTATCTCTTCATCAGGATAATCGCTTTAAATCTGAACCACAAGAAAAAGAATCAAAGTTAGAAACCGTTGATTTAATTGGTTTGGGTGGACAAGAACAGGCGATCAGTACGGCTGAAACTATTGCTTCAGGAGTAATTTTGGCACGGGAATTAGTTAACGCCCCTGCTAATGAAGTTACCTCTGTAACTATGGCAGAAACCGCCCAAAAACTAGCGCAGGAATATGGCTTAGAACTTAAAATCCTCGAACAAGCAGATTGTGAACAGTTTGAGCAAGGCATGGGGGCATACTTAGGAGTCGGTCAAGCTTCAGAGATTCCCCCTAAGTTTATTCATCTAACCTATAAACCTTCTGGTACACCGAAGCGCAAAGTAGCTATTGTCGGCAAAAGTTTAACTTTTGATTCTGGTGGTTTAAACCTTAAACCTAGTAATAGTGGGATTGAAACCATGAAAATGGATATGGGTGGTGGTGCAGCAACTTTGGGTGCAGCTAAAGCGATCGCTCAACTTAAGCCAGATGTGGAAGTACACTTTATTTGTGCTGCAACTGAAAATATGATTAGTGGCAAAGCAATCCACCCAGGGGACATTCTCAAAGCCTCCAACGGTAAAACTATCGAAGTTAATAATACTGATGCAGAAGGTAGATTAACTCTGGCAGATGCTCTGGTATATGCCGAAAAATTAGGGGTAGATGCGATCGTTGATTTAGCCACCTTGACTGGTGCTTGTATTGTCGCTTTGGGCAACGATATTGCTGGGTTGTGGAGTACTGACGAAACTTTGACTACCGAAATGAAAAAGGCTGCGGAATTAGCAGGAGAAAAATTCTGGCAATTACCCCTAGAAGATAAATATTTTGAAGGCTTAAAGTCACAAATTGCTGACATGAAAAATACTGGTCCTCGGGCTGGTGGTTCAATTACGGCTGCCTTATTCCTCAAACAATTTATTAAAGATACCCCTTGGATGCATCTCGATGTAGCTGGTCCTGTTTGGGCAGATTCTCCCAGTGGCATTAATAATAAAGGCGCAACTGGTTTCCCCGTTAGAACTCTAATTAACTGGGTTAACAGTTAAATTTATTTGAACTTTTTTGAAGTTATGTAAGGTTGCATCACAAGCTGAAGTTGAATATTGACAACCATAAATCTAATTGGGAAAATCGGGAAAATGTATCTCATGATACGCAAGAATCTAGATATCATTGCTAATTTTGTTATGGCATCTTAGTACTAAAATTCTAGAATTAAGTATTAAGGCGTTCGCCTTTGGCGTGGCGTAGCCAATCGCAAAAGTAAGCGACTACAATTTTTAAGGTGTGAGGCAAATGTCTAAATTAATACGCAACTTATTGTTGGTTTCACCAGCAATAGCATGTTTGGTTTTTGGTTTTCAATTTTCAGCTTCTGCTCAATCAATTTCAGGCACAGGAGACAGCAGTAACCAATTACTAAACCAAATTAATAATTACAGTCAGGAAGGAAAACCTGAAGCCCAAAATCAGGTAACTAACGTCAACCAACTACGAGATGTTTCCCCTACAGATTGGGCTTATGAAGCATTGCGTAGTCTAGTAGATCGTTATGGCTGTATTGCTGGTTTCCCTAACCAGACTTATCGAGGTGATCAACCCTTATCCCGTTATGAATTTGCTGCTGGTTTAAACTCTTGTTTAAATCAAATTGAGCGTTTGATTGCTTCTTCCCAGGCTGTTAGCCAAGAAGATCTAGATACAATTAACCGTTTATCTCAAGAATTTGAGGCGGAATTGGCTACTCTAGGAGGTAGAGTCGATGAACTAGAAGCTCGTACTGCTGTTTTGGAAGACAGTCAATTTTCTACTACTACCAAATTGCAAGGTGAGGCTGTTTTCGGCATTAGTGGTGAGTTTAACAACTCTGATTTCAACGAAGTAGTTCTCCAAGATCGAGTTCGTTTAGCCTTTGTCTCCAGTTTTACAGGTGAAGATTCACTATATACTCGTATTGATGCTTCAAATGCGACATTTGATTTTCAAACTGAAGATGCGAACGGAGATCCTATTGGACTCGATACTGGTGCTTTGACTTACCAAACTGGTGATACTGGGAATGATGTAGCTCTTGGTTGGTTAGCTTACTACTTCCCTATTGGTGACAAGATCGATGTTTATTTACCCGCAGCCTTTCCTTTATGGCAAGATTTTGTACCTACACTTAGCCCTTATTTAGATAGCTTTACTGGTGCGACTGGTTCTCTTTCCAGTTTTGCTGAATCTAGCCCAATCTATAAGATTGGTTTGGCTTCTGGTGGTGGTATTGGCTTCAACTTCAATCCTTCAGATTTTCTTACCGTTAGTGCTGGTTATTTCGGTGGTGACTCTTCCAACCCTATTGAATCGGAAGGCGGTGGACTATTCAACGAAGAATATTCTGCTTTAGGTCAAGTTACCCTCAGTCTGTTAGATGAAAAATTACAGATAGCTGGTACTTATGTACATGGTAAGTTTACTGACGGTGCTATACTTGATGACGATGGTGATGAGAGTGATAGTGATAGTAGTATCTTTGACTTAGGGGTAGGTACTTCTCTAGCCAGTAAACCTTTCGGTGACGGCGTTGATGTTGACACCAATTCTTACGGCGTAGAAGCAGCTTTCCAGTTAAACGATAAAATCGCTCTTAATGCTTTTGGAATGTATACCGATGCTCAAGAAGCAGATGGCGATGGTGAAGCTGAGATTTGGTCTTATGGGGCTGGATTATCCTTACCTGATTTGGGTAAAGAAGGTAACTTAGCTGCGGTATTTGTTGGTGCAGAACCTTATAATGGCACAGCTAATCAAGATGTTCCTTTGCACATCGAAGGTTTATATAAGTACCAATTCAACGACAATGTTTCCATTACCCCTGGTGTAGTTTATTTAATTTCTCCTAATGGTAGTGAAGATGATGAAGACGCTTTAATTGGTGCGATTAGAACCACCTTTACTTTCTAAAAATTGTAGGGTGGGCAACACTTAGGTTATACCTGATAACGTGCTTAAAAATATTGCCCACCTTACTTATCAGACATCATTCGTAACAACTTAAGACGCTAAACTAATTAGCTAAAGGCAGGCTGACAGTAAAAATTGTACCTGCTTGAGAATTACTTTCTACGCTAATTTCTCCTCCACAAAGTTGTACATATTCCTTGATGATCGCTAAACCAAGTCCCGTACCTTTGATATTATTAGTATTACTGGCACGGTAAAAAGGCTCAAATATTCGCGTTTGCTCAGTTCGAGGAATGCCGATTCCTTCGTCTGCGACTTGTAAAACCAGATAATTTTCTTGGTAGTCAATATTTAAAGAAACGGTGCTATTTGGGGGAGAATATTTTATGCCATTGAGCAATAAATTGTTAAGTATATACTCCAAAATATTTCTGTCTAAATAAATCATTCGCTCATTACCCTGATAAGATAAGATTAATTCGTGATTTTGCTCATCTATCAGACGTAAGTTGGATAGTATTTCTTCACTCAAAGCAATCAGATTAATCCATTCAGACTGCAATGTTAGCTCCTCCTTGCCAAGTTGTTCCCAAATAGTAACATTGTCTAATAACCGAGTAATTTGTTGAATTGCTTGTTGGATGCGGTTTAAGCTTTCGTCTTGTTTTTCTACCGTCCATCTCTGACGGTAACGCTTGAGAGATTCGGAAGTGGAAAGAATGACTGTTAAAGGTGTACGTAATTCATGTATGACTAAATCAATTAGATAGTCACTGAGTTCATTAAGTTGATTCTCCGTTGGCGATATGACTACATTTTCTTGCCTTGGTTCATCTGTTGCTGCTGGGGTAGAATTTGTCCGAGGGGCAAAGATCAAAACTGCTCCTTCGATCTGATCTGTTTTTTTAAAAATCGGAGATGCTGAATCTTTGATCGAAGTTTGTTCTCCATTTCTCTTGATCAAGACAGCATATTCATCTAGATAGACAACTTGCCCGTGGGCTAATACTTGTTCTATAGGATGAATTATTGGCTGTTGAGTACGCTGATCAATAATTTGAATAATTTCTGTTGCTTTGCAGTTATGAGCTTCTGTTAAATCCCAACCAGTTAACTTTTGAGCAGCAGGATTCATATAAGTTATTTCACTGGTTTTATTGGTGGCAACAACAGCATCATAAGCAGCATTCAGAATTGTTGACAATAGTTCTTCTCGTTTGATTAGCTCTATTTCTTGTTGGTGCTTATAGAGTGCCATTTCAATCCCAATTTGCAAATTTTTTTGACTGTAGGGCTTGAGAATATAGCCAAAAGGTTTAGTAGTTTTGGCTCTTTCTAAGGTTTCTTGATCGGAATGAGCCGTCAGATAAATAATTGGCACATTGAGTTGGGCTTGAATCTTTTCGGCTGTAGTTATGCCGTCAATATCGTCTTTTTGTAAGAGAATATCCATTAATACGAGATCGGGTTTGATTTTTAGAATTTGCTTGAGAGCTTTAGTACCAGAAGTAGCTATTCCTGCTACTTGATAACCAAACTTTTGGATATTCTGAGCAATACTTCTAGCTGTAATTATTTCATCTTCAACGATAAAAATTGATGGTGTACTCATACAAATTCCCGCTTACTTTTATAAATTTTACAATTTAAGGTATTAAATTGTATTTGGCTTAAGAAGTTAAGCAGATTGTTATTATAAATAAATATAACTCCAGCTAGAGCAAATCTTGGTAAATAATTGTTTCTAAATACTAGGGCAGGTAATTGTAAATATAGACCCGCGATCGCTTTTAATTACAAAAGTTCCTTATTTTAAGATTCAGCTTTAAATTGGAGGTAAACTAAACAAATTAGATAGTTATTCAGACTTTCACTGTAACAGTTGTTCAAACTCATTAATTGTCAAAGGCAGACTCAGAATAAAGCCCTGAGCTTGCTTACATTGATGTTGACGTAGAAAATTTAATTGCTCTTGAGTTTCGACTTTTTCGACGATAACTTTCATATTCAAATCTCTAGCAGTTTTAATTATATAATTGATGGCAATCTGGCTCTTTTTTTCGCCAAAAAAGTAATTTAAATAACACATATCAACTTTCAAAATATCGAAGTCAAAATTTTTTAAGTAATTCAAAGAGGAACATCCTGTCCCAAAATTTTCAATCGCAACCTTCACACCTAAAGACTTAAAACGATTAAGTTGCTCAACTGAACTTGGAAGATTCGTAACTAAAATACTTTCGGTTATTTCAATTGTTAAGAATTGAGGAGCAAGTTGAGCTTGTTCTAAAGCACCCACAACTACAGAGATAAGATTATTTTGCTTAAATTGATAATTTGAGAGATTAATGGCTAATTTTAGCTGGGTAAATCCTGCTCGATGCCAAGTTTTTAGTTGCTGAAAAACAGTACATATAAACCAAGTGCTAATTGAATTCATTAGACCGCTATCTTCAGCAATTGGGATAAATATTGTAGGAGGAATGTACCCTCTTTGAGGATGATTCCAGCGTATTAAGGCTTCGCATCCGACTATTTCTCGCGTCTGTAGATTAATTTGAGGTTGATAATTTATCTCTAGTTCAGAGTTATGCAGGGCTTGACGTAAATCATTAACTAATATCAAAGATTTAAAGTCAAACTTATTCTCTAATTCGGGTCGATAAACTTCATAATAATCTTTAGATTTCTGTCTGCCATATTCGACAGTTTGCTTGGCTTTTTTTAATAAAGTTTCAACATCTTTGCCATGACTAGGATAAAAAGAAATTCCAACGTAGGGAGTCAGGCTGATTTTTTTATTATCAACATTAAACGGTTTAAACAAACTGATTTGGGTGATTTTAATGATTTTAATTGCTTGGTTGAGATTACCAACGTAAGGCAGAATGACTACAAAATTTTCTCCATTTAAACGTGCAATTTTTGCTTGATTACCAATACAATTCCTTAATCTTTGTGCTGCAATTTTAATAATTGTATCGCTTGGTTCTGATTCTAAACTATCAATAATTTCTTGCAAACCATCAAGACTAAAATAACAAATTGCAATACTGCTATTAATGTTTTTACTTGAAGGGTTAAGTTTGATTTGCTCTTGGACGTATTGATTAACTATCTTCTCAGATTCAAATATATCTCTGAGGGATAATTGATTGGGTAGTTTAGTTAAATCATCGTAGTAAAGGGAAGATTTAGAGAGCTGCTTTTGGATAACTAGCTTGCCTGAAATTGTGAATTTTGCTTGATAACATTTTTCCAAAAACCTTCTTTTTTGGGATTTGACTTGATAACATTTTTCCAAAAATCTTTTTTTTTCTAATTGAGTATTAATCGCCTTGATTAATTCATCATTTAAAAATGGCTTAGTAAGATAATCACTAACGCCCATCTCCATTCCTAAACGTACATCTTGGCGTTTATTTTTACCTGTCATCACAATAAAAGGAATATCTGCGGTATATATATTTTTTTTTAGAGATGATAAAACTTCATACCCATTAAGATTAGGTAGCAATAAATCACAAACAATTAAATCAAAACTTTTGTGCTGAATTATTTTTAGAGCCATATCTCCGTCTCTTACTCCAGTAACTTGAAACTTCTCTGCTTCTAAAAAATCAACAATGCTATAAAGACTTAACGGATCGTCTTCAATTACCAGAATGTTTGCTGTGCTTGTATTCATTTGTGTTTTTTGTAGTATCGCACATTTCACAAACCCTATTAGTAGAGCCTAAGAACATAAAATACGCTCATTCTGTAGAGTAGTTTATATGTATTTCACTACCCATAGGCTAGTACAGATAAATTACCACGTCTGTAGTGGTGACCTGCGAAATGTCAGTAGTATATCTGGGTAATATAATACCATGTGAATTAACTGGCGATAATTAATAGTTAAATTAAGTTTTAAAGACTTACTCCGCAAATGCGATCGCCTTAATGATTCTTTACACCAATCATTACTAATTAATCTTAAAGCTTAATTTTTAGTTAAAACTTGAATATAATCCCCCCCCACAGGATGCTCTTTTCCCGTAAAAATACTTAAAATTACCAAATAGCAGTAGTAAAAAACGCTGCATACTGCCAAAATTTATAAAGTCAAAATTATTACTATTGTGTTATCAATTATCTCACTTAGTAACTGGTTATTTTGGAACTGGCAGCCTTCTTTGGCAATGCATATTCCAGATGGGTTTTTAAACCTTCCAGTTAGTTTAATTACTTGGGTGATTGCGATCGCCCTAATCGCCGTAGCTTTAAATCAAGTGCAGGCAAAATATCAAGAACGGACAGTGCCAATTATGGGAGTTTGTGCTGCTTTTATTTTTGCTGCTCAAATGATCAATTTTCCTATACCAGGAGGAACTTCTGGTCATTTATTGGGAGGAACATTAGCAGGGATTTTACTTGGACCTTGGGCAGGGGCATTGGTAGTCAGTGTAGTGTTTATCGTGCAAGCGGTTATCTTTCAAGACGGTGGGATTACCGTACTGGGAGCGAATATTGTTAATATGGGGCTAATCGGCACTTTTGGCGGTTACTACCTTTATCGGGCAATTCGCTCGGCAGTAGATCGTGATAGCTGGCGTGGAATGGCGATCGCTACCGCTGTCAGTGCTTGGACAAGTGTATTTGTGGCTTCAATTTTAGTTGCCATACAATTAGCTTTATCGGGAACTATCCCTTTAAACGTAGCTATATCGGCAATGGCATTGTGGCACTTGCTAATTGGTATTGGCGAAGCATTAATTACCTTAGTGGTAGTTAGTTTCATTTGGCAAACTCGACCAGATTTGATTTATAATCCTTCAAAAAAAAGCAAATTATCTAATTCTCGTCCATTAACACCGCGTTAACAGCAATTTTAGAGCCAATTAAATCAAATTTAAAGTTTTATGAGTAACAAACCTCCAAATCGTAATCTTGCTTTTGTCATCTCTGGCTTGGGTATAGCCCTGATAATTGCCATTTTTGTATCTCCTTTTGCCAGTGGAGATCCCGACGGACTAGATCGCGTTTCCCAAGATTTAAAGTTTGAACATAAAGCAAGTGAAGACGCACCAGCCCAGAAATTACCTTTTGCTCGCATATTTGATGAATATGCCCTCAAGGGAGTACCCGAAGGAATAGCTACACCCATGGCTGGTTTAGTTGGAACTTTAGCTACTTTTGGTTTAGCTTGGGGAATTGGCAAGCTGTTGGTCAAAAAAAATTCCTCTGCCGTTGATAACGACATTTCTGCCGATCACTCTAGTAACTAGCAAGCAAATTAAAGTATTAAATTAATTAGGAAAAGTAAGTGAATGCTATTACTACAATTAGGAGCATTTCATTTAGACATTGATAGCAAACAAGCTACTTTCTGGCATTCTCTTGCTCCTCGTACTCGTTTATTATGCGCGTTACTAATGGTATTCGCGATCGCTCTTACTCCTAATGGACGTTGGTGGACTTGGGCAATTTATGGTCTAGGAGTGGTGGGGATAATTTTTTTGAGTCGCGTAACCAAAAAAGTACTGTTTAAAAGAATTGTTGTGGAGTTTGCTTTTATTGGTGCTGTATTACTGGGAACTTTATTTCGCTCAGGAGGTGAAGTTTTATGGTCTTGGGGAATACTAAGAATTACCACAGAAGGCTTAACTGTTTTAGGTAGTGTGACTATTAAAGCTTTACTATCACTGCTGACACTAAACATACTGACTCTCACTACTTCAGTTCCAGCCTTGCTTAATGCTTTAACAGCCTTACGAGTACCTCCCCTGTTAGTTGCTACTTTGGCATCAATGTATCGTTATATCAGCGTTTTAATTAGAGAATTTCAGGCAATGCGTAAAGCTGCTGCATCTCGTAACTTAACTGGCAATACTGTTTGGCAACGCTTTGTGATTGGCAACATGATTGGTACTTTATTTATTCGTACTTACGAGCGAGGAGAACGAGTGTATCAAGCAATGTTAGCCCGTGGTTATCAAGGAGTACCCGTAATTGAAAAAGTACCCTCTGGTGGAGGAAGAGATGTTTTTGTAATCACTTTAACTATAGCTTTGGCACTGCTGGGACAATCTGTGTATTTACTGCAATATTTTGAGGGGTAGTGGAAGTAGGAAATAGGAAATAAGAAATAGGAAATAAAACTTTCTCCCCTGCCTCCTCTGCTTCCCCTGCTTAATCTCAACTAGCAAACTAGATGTTGATCAGTTTACTAGTCAAGCGTGCCGATAGAGTAATCGCTAAACTTACTATGTAGAAACCGCATTTTTTGCTGGCTAAAAATTAATCGCTCGAATATTAATGCATCACAATCCAATTATTATTGAAAATCTTACCTATACTTATCCTGATGGAACTAAAGCTTTAAACAATATTAATTTAGTCATCGAAGCAGGTGAGCGACTAGCACTCATCGGTGCTAATGGTTCAGGTAAGTCAACTTTACAATTACACCTCAATGGAATTATTTTGCCCCAATCAGGAAAGATAAAAGTTGGGAAATGGTGGGTAGATTTAGATAATTTGCGCGATATTCGTAATTTTGTCGGTTTAGTCTTTCAAAATCCTGATAATCAGCTATTTATGCCGACAGTTTGGGATGATGTGGCTTTTGGCCCCAAAAATCGTGGTTGGCAAGACGAAGAGTTAGTTCGACGAGTTGAACAAGCAATGATGATGGTTGATATCGATCCAAAATATTACGGGGCAAGAAATACCGAGAATTTATCGGGGGGAGAAAAAAAAAGAATTGCGATCGCTGGAGTTTTGGCAATGGATCCCCAGGTATTAGTTCTAGATGAACCTTCGGCGCAGTTAGATCCTCGTTCACGTCGTCAATTGATTGAATTATTGCAAAATTTATCTTTAACACAAATAGTGGCAACCCATGATTTAGATTTAGCTTTAGAACTTTGCGATCGCACCATTGTCTTAAGTAAAGGTCAAATTGTTTATGATGGCGAAACAGAAAAGATTATGAGTAATCCTGATTTTTTAGTACAGCATTCATTAGAATCACCTTTATCCTACAGCCGTCCCTATTGTTTGTTAGAAGATGGCTAATGTGCAATATTTTCTTGCAAATGAACTGGTTCGTAGTTATTAGCTCTTAGTATCATACCAAACCATAACTCTCGGTAGACTCTAAAGAAATATCTGGCAGTTTACGCAGCATATCATCCCATGTATTCTGTGCTTGTAAAGCTTGGATGACAATTGGAAGTGGTTCAGCAAGAATTACTGGAAAATCAGCTTCTTGAGCAAACTGAATCTTGAATGCTAACTGTTCTTGAGGTGGGTTAAAGTGAGCGTTAACGCCCACTTTATTACCCCTAGCATCAACCCGATACCAACCAAATTCTGGTAAATAGATGGCGTTAAAACCATGTAAACTATATGGTGCGCCTTTATCGTCAATACTCAATCGTTGATAACAAAACCCGACTGGAATTTGGTTTGCTCGTAAAAGTGCTGCTAGTAGATGACTTTTAGCATAGCAATAACCTGTTTTGTATTGAAGAACATCTGAAGCTCGACAGGTAACAGGATTCATTTGATAGTCATAACTATGGTAAATTTCATCTCGTACCCACTCGAAACAAGCTTTAGCTATCTCTGTTGGTGTCTGACATCCCGATGCAATTTGTTTAGCACAATCCATAATTTTGGGATGCTGCCACTCGATAACTTCAGTAACTTTTAAATACTCTTCCATATCAACTAATGCCAATTCCGTTAAAATTATTGATTATTGATTCCTAAGGATACAAGTTTAATTTATAGGTAGAGATTAAACTTTTGACTTTTGACTTTTGACTTTTGACTTTTAAAATAATATGGTTGTCTCTCAGATAGCATCACCCTCTTTAATTAAGATCGCACAACAAACTCGTACAGCAGCAAGCAAACTGGCGGTATTATCTACAGAAGCCAGGAATTCAGCTTTAGAAGCAATAGCACAAGCTTTAGAAGTAGCTACACCAGAGATTTTAGCCGCCAATGAAGCAGATTTAAAGGCAGCAGAAGCTAATAATATTGCCCCTGCCTTATATGCCAGACTCAAATTAGGAGAATCAAAATTACAAGCAGCGATCGCAGGAATACGAGATGTTGTTAAACTAGATGATCCAGTAGGGGTAAATCAGATTCACCGTGAATTAGATACTGGTTTGATTTTAAAACGGGTTACTTGCCCTCTAGGAGTGCTAGGAATTATTTTTGAGGCACGTCCTGAAGCTCTTATTCAAATTACTAGCTTGGCAATTAAGTCTGGTAACGGCGTAATTTTGAAGGGAGGTAAAGAGGCAATCAATTCTTGTCAAGCATTAACTAAAGTCATTCAGAAAGCACTAGAATCTACAGAAGTCCCGGCTGCTGCGGTGCAGTTATTAACCACGAGGGAAGAAATTAAACAATTATTAGAGCTAGATCAATATGTAGATTTGATTATTCCCAGAGGCTCTAACTCTTTTGTCCGTTACGTTCAGGATAATACTCGTATTCCTGTTTTAGGTCATGCTGATGGTATCTGTCATCTATATTTAGACAAAGCAGCCGAGATAAATAAGGCAGTTAATATTACCATAGATGGGAAAACCCACTATCCAGCAGCCTGTAATGCGATCGAGACTTTATTAGTACATCAAGATATTGCAGAAGAGTTTTTACCCCCGATAGCTGCTGCTTTAGAAGCGCAAGGAGTACAGTTACGAGGAGACGAAGCAACCAGAAAAATAATTAACGCTATCCCTGCGGATGAACATGATTGGCAGACTGAGTATAGTGACTTGATCTTAGCAATTAAAATCGTTGATTCTGTAGATACAGCGATCGCTCATATCAATCAATATGGCTCAAAACATACCGATGCGATCGTAACTGAAGATAATCAAACCGCAACTGTATTCCAAGATCGGGTAGATGCTGCGGGAGTTTATCACAATTGTTCAACTCGTTTTGCCGATGGTTTCCGCTATGGCTTTGGTGCAGAAGTGGGTATTAGTACTCAACAAATGCCTCCTCGTGGCCCTGTGGGTTTAGAAGGCTTGGTAACTTATAAGTATAAAGTGACGGGTAATGGTCATATTGCAGCTACTTATACAGGCGAAAATGCAAAACCTTTTACCCATCGTGATTACTAATCAGTCATCAGTCATCAGTCATCAATAATGGATTCAATTCAAGTTAATGGTATTCGCGCTTACGGATATGTTGGTTATTTACCCGAAGAAAGAGTATTGGGACAATGGTTTGAGGTTGATCTGACTTTGTGGGTAGATTTAGAAACTGCGGGAGAAACCGACGATATTGAGGATACTTTAGATTATCGAGAAGCGATCGCGATTGTCAAAGAGCTAATTACTACCTCGAAGTTTCATTTGGTAGAAAAGCTAATTAGTGCGATCGCCGATCAACTATTAAGCCTAGAAAAAGTTAACCAAGTCCGTGTCAAGTTATCTAAACCTGCTGCACCTATTCCTGATTTTAGTGGTCGTATTACCCTGGATATTACCAGAAGCACGATATAAATATATAGAATAGATCTTGTTTCTGACTTATGAAAATCTTACTAGTAGAAGATGACGAACAGTTAGCAACAGCATTAACAGAAGTTTTAATTGATAAGCAACATTATACTGTCGATGCCGTAACCGACGGGGAGATGGGTTGGGAATTTATTGAAGCTACTGTTTACGATTTAATCATTCTTGACATTATGCTACCCAAATTAAATGGCATTAGTCTGTGTCAACGATTACGGCGCACTGGAAGTATGACTCCTGTATTAATGCTCACAGCCAAAGATTTAAGTAGCGATCGCGTTATGGGTTTAGATGCAGGCGCAGATGATTATGTAATCAAACCTTTTGATTTGCCTGAATTGTTGGCTAGAATTCGAGCTTTATTAAGACGAGGCAATGTTAATTTACTACCAGTACTTGAGTGGGGGGATTTACATCTCGACTCTAGCAATTGTCAGGTTACCTATCAGGGGCAACCAGTACATTTAACCCCCAAAGAATATGGGTTATTAGATTTATTATTGCGCCAACAGGGAAGATTAGTAACTCGCGATACAATTATTGATCACCTCTGGACTTTTGATAATCCTCCTTCGGAAGAAACGGTAAAAGTGCATCTCAAAACACTACGCAGAAAGTTAAAAACAGTTGGTGCGCCTGCCGATTTAGTGGAGACAGTTTATGGTTTTGGATATCGTCTCAAACAAATCTAATAATCCTCAATCACTACGTTGGCGATTACTACTGTCTTATCTGACAGTGATGATCACAATCTTGGGTATTTCCACTGTGGCAATCTATAAATATACCCGTCATAACCTTTATAGGCAAATGGATCGGCGATTGGAAGTATTAGCCCAAGCTGCTTCTCATAATTTAGAACCGATTAAAGCTCATTATACTAAACGTCAACAACGAGGCTTAGTAGGCAATCATCCTGACTCCCAGACAAAATGTTATCTGGATAACGATGGTGATTTAGATATTCCTTGGCAGCATCTACGTCAGCCAGATCAAGGTGTGGAATGGTTTGATGAGCAAAGACGCTTAATAGGTAATGCAGGCACACTTTTAAATGAATTACCACTAAAACCAGGATGGCAATTGGGACAACAGGGAAAAATTAGAACTGTGACGTTACCTGCCTACAGCGAGAATAACGGTCAAAAACAATTAGAAGGATATGTTCGTGCTAATCAAGTTACAGAAGAAATCGAAGCAATTTTGACTCGTCTACGTTGGGGTTTGGGCATTGGTGGTATTGGTGTCGTTGGGTTAACGGGTTTAGGAGGAATTTGGCTAACTAAGCAATCTATCAAACCAATCGAGCAAAGTTTTCAACAACTGCAACAATTTACTGCCGATGCTGCCCATGAACTACGTAGTCCTTTAGCAGCTATCAAAACCTCTGTGCAAGTAATGGAATGTTATCCAGAGAGGCTTCATCCTCAAGACCGTAAAAAAATTGCAGCGATCGCCTCTAGTACTAACCATACTATTCGCTTGGTTGAAGATTTGTTACTCTTGGCAAGAATGGATTCGGCTGGCTACCTCGAAACAAACACCTGGGTTGAAGTTTCTGTCACCGACATTTTAGAAGATTTACTAGAACTTTTTCAATCTTCTGCTCAAGAAAAGAACATTACTTTAGAATCTAATTTGCCATCTAACACCATGCTCAAAGGGGATGGCGCAGAATTAGCGCGTTTATTTAGAAACATCTTAGAAAATGCTCTGCAATATACTCCTTCTGGAGGAAAAGTTACTGTAACCATGACACAAGAACTTCAGAGCGTACGTGTCAAAATCGAAGATACAGGCGTAGGGATTGCCCCAGAACATTTAGCCTCAATTTTTGACCGTTTTTGGAGAGCCGATCAAGCTAGATCTAGAAGATCTGGAGGTATGGGAATGGGATTAGCGATCGCTAGAGCGATCGCTCAACGTTATCAGGGAAAAATTTTGGTAACTACTCAATTAGGGATCGGGAGTTGTTTTGTAATCAAATTACCGATTACTTAAACTAATATATAATCATGAAAATTAAAGCTGCAAAAATACGTCAGTGGCATCGCTGGGTTGCCCCAATTATGATTTTTCCGATCTTATTAACTGTGATTACGGGAATTATTTATCAAATCGGGGAATTAGGTGGTTTTGATGACCAAGTTAGCTGGTCAATTCACTGGCATAAAGGTGATTTTGGCTATATCGATTTTCAAAAGAGTTTTCCTTTTCTCAATGGAATTGGATTATTATTTTTGACTGTCACAGGAATCTCAATGTGGTGGAAAACACAACGTATTTCTAGTCGATAGTTTCTTCCTGTTTTCAGTCCAACAGCTTTGTTTTGTTATAATTATGTTTTACAGATTCCTGTTACGGATGAACAGAGCCATCAGGTAAGATTGCCCCAGTTAGTTTGACTGCGGTTAATTTCACCATTACTTTATTATTAAAACCAACTTTCGCACCGCTTAAATCTGCACCACTTAAATCTGAGCCACTAAGATCTGCGCCAATGAGATTGGCTTCTCTCAGGTTAGCTTTACGTAAGTTAGCCTGAAGTAAATTAGCTCCTTTAAGATTTGCTCCCTGGAGGTTTGCTTCTTCTAGCACAATTTTATGAAGAAAACTATCACTCAAATCCGCATAGGATAAATTAGCTTGAGATAAATCATGACCAGAAAAGTCTTTTTCTTTAAAGTCATATCTGCTTAAATCTGCGCCTCTTAAATCTTTATAGTAGGGTCTTTTATAGTTGCTTTCAGCTTGGCGGTTTGAGCCATAACTCTTGTTAGACTCACGAAAATCTTTGTAACCATCAGTACCAGGTGAATTGCCAGCATTCTGTTTACTAGCACTATAATATTCTCGATAATTCCAAGTTTGCTTTGGTTCAGCACTTTTTGATTGCTGATAACCAGGACGAGAATAGGTTTGTTGAGGATTAGCTGTATTATGGTGTTCTCTTGTACTATTATTTCCAGAGCGATGGTCGCGATAGTAAGTTGTGGAATAGTAAGATTGAGACTCAGTTTTAGCTTTGGAAGTTGTTTTGTGAGATTGATGATGATAAGAACGTAAATAATCTCGCGCTTCGTTGATTTGTTGCAGCTTTTCGACAGATTTTTGGATTAATCTCGCATTTTCTTGTGGAAGGCGATCGGGATGCCAAATAAACACCAAGTCTTTATAGGCTTGATTAACTTCTTCTAATGACGCGCCTGGCTCTAATCCCAAGACCTTATAATGTTGTTCTAGGTTTTGAATCACTATGGCAATCCTTCCTTAACTGCTACCTAAGTTTTACTCAAACTGCTTGGCTATGGTAGTGACGAAATTTACTAATTTAATTTTAATTTTAGAATAGTTGCTTTCCGAATCGAGTATTTGTTTAATTTATTATCATTATTAAGTATGAATTAATTTTATGTAAACTGCTCATTCAAATTTTCTGATCATTCATCCCTTATCCCTCATCACTCCCAAATATTTCCCTTGTTCTAAACTGCCGATCGCGTCACAATAAAGAAAGTATATATGCTCATATAATTATTTTGTCCATCCATACAAGAATGTTAGCAAAGCAGCAACCAAATCTTAGTCAAACAGACTCTTTAAATTTTGATTGTGACTTAGTAATTGTCGGGGGTGGTATTGTTGGTAC
Source organism: uncultured Pleurocapsa sp. (assembly GCA_964393695.1). Lineage (GTDB taxonomy): Bacteria > Cyanobacteriota > Cyanobacteriia > Cyanobacteriales > Xenococcaceae > Waterburya. Next base: position 12,612 of record CAYMWC010000021.1, on the reverse strand, counting down.
AACCCTGGCAGCAGCACTAAAAGATTCTGGTTTAAAGATCATTCTGATTGAAGCTCGACCATTGGCAGTGGCAGCAGCCAAAACTCAGGCTTATGCTTTTTCACCTTTATCTAGCTATATTTATCAAGGAATTGGTATTTGGGAGAAAATATTGCCTCATATCGGTAAATATCAGCATATTAGTTTGTCTGATGCCGATTATCCCCACAGGGTACAGTTTGAACCTCAAGATTTACCTGGGGAATACTTAGGCTATGTTGCTCAACATAATGTAGTTTTAATCGCTTTACAAAACTATCTTGCCCACTGTCCTAACGTCACTTGGCTTTGCCCTGGGGAAGTAACTGAGGTGGTAACTGCTAAAAATTACTCGACTGTAGCCGTCAAAATCGAGGAAAAACAGCGTTTAATTAAGACTAAACTAGTGATTGGTGCTGATGGTGCGCGATCGCCTATTCGTCAGTTAGCAGGGATTAAAACTCGCGGTTGGAAATACTGGCAGTCTTGCGTTGCTTTTACTATTCAACATACAGCCCCTGAAAATAATACCGCTTTTGAACGTTTTTGGTCGAGTGGCCCGATGGGAGTCCTACCTTTACCTGGAAATCGCTGTCAGATTGTTTGGACACATCCTCACGCAGAAGCCAAAGCTCTAGCAGAAATAGACGAAAGAGCTTTTTTGGCAAAACTCAAAACCTATACAGGCGGAGTATTAGGAGATTTAGAACTAGTCAGCGATCGCTTGGTGTTTCCTGTACAATTAATGCAGTGCGATCGCTATATTAAACACCGTTTAGCTTTGATTGGTGATGCTGCTCATTGTTGCCATCCCGTTGGGGGACAGGGTTTAAACCTAGGTATCCGCGATGCTGCGAGTTTGGCACAGGTATTACAAACTGCTCACCGAAAAGGACAGGATATTGGCTCAATTAAAGTCTTAAAACGCTATGAAGGCTGGCGTAAATTAGAGAATTTAACTATTTTAGGCTTTACTGATCTACTCGATCGTATGTTTTCTAATAATTGGTTGCCTGTAGTTGCTATCCGTCGTCTCGGTTTACGGTTGATGAACCATTTAAAACCTCTGAGAATACTAGCTCTAAAATTGATGACAGGATTATTAGGTAGAACTCCCAAACTAGCTAAACAGAACTTTTGTATCAGTCCCATAAACCCTGACTAGGTGAAGTCAAAAATCATAGATATACTGTATCTCAACAGGATTTAGTATTAATTGTGCTGATGACGCTAAAAACTATCAACTTAATAGTCTGGTTTTTGAGTAAAAACAGTGCTGCATAAAACGTGAAGGCTGCAATCAATGTTATTATCATAGACTGTAATGAAAGCAAAATTATAGCTAATTGAATTATTTACAATAGCTTCGCTGAATAAAGATATGATAATTAGAAATCTTTATAGTAATAGTAACCAAAAATTTAAAAGCTAAGAGCTAAAAGCTTTGAAGCTACGAACAATATTATTAACGATTTCATATTTTCAATCAGCAACGTCTCAATAACTAATTACAAGGAAAAGATCGCACACCATGATTCACGATATATTTATGCCCGCCCTCAGTTCCACTATGACCGAAGGTAAAATTGTCGAGTGGACAAAATCACCTGGAGACAAAATAGAAAAAGGGGAAACGGTTTTAGTGGTGGAGTCGGATAAAGCCGACATGGACGTAGAATCTTTTAATGAAGGCTATCTCGCGGTTATTTTGGTGGAAGCAGGACAAGAAGCACCTGTAGGTAGTGCGATCGCTTTAATAGCAGAAACCGAAGCAGAAATTGCCGAAGCTAAAAAGCAAGCAGCGTCTCACCAACCAGGTAGTAGTACTCCAGCAGCAGCCCCCTCAGTAGCTAACGCCTCCACAGCAGTAGCCACAGCCACTACCTCCACAACAACTGCAACCAGTAACGGTAGTAATACCTCTGGCAGAACCATCGCCTCTCCCAGAGCGAAAAAACTGGCTAAACAATTTAATTTAGATTTAAAAACTCTTCAGGGAAGTGGCCCTTACGGCAGAATTACCGCAGCCGATGTTGAGCAAGCTTCTGGTAAAGCTGTTACTACTCCTGTTGCAACTCCTGTAAGCATGACGGCGGTTGCTCCTACTCCTACTGTAGCCCCACCTGTTCCTGTTACCACTCCCGTTAGTGTTACTCCTGGTGAAACTGTACCCCTCAACACCTTACAAAAAGCAGTGGTACAGAACATGATGATAAGTGTGCAAGTGCCTACTTTCCACATCACCTATACTATTACTACTGATGCCCTAGATCAGCTTTATCAACAGATCAAATCCAAGGGTGTAACTATGACGGCTTTATTGGCAAAAGCGATCGCTGTTACCCTCAAACAACACCCTGTAGTTAATGCTGGCTACGTTCAAGATGCTATTAGCTATAATTCAGAAATTAATATTGCCGTAGCAGTGGCAATGTCCGATGGTGGTTTAATTACCCCTGTGTTGCGGAATGCAGATCAAATGGATATTTATTCTCTCTCTCGCACCTGGAAAGATTTAGTCAACCGCTCTCGATCTAAACAACTCAAGCCAGAAGAATATACTACTGGCACATTTACTCTATCGAACTTGGGTATGTTTGGGGTAGATAACTTTGATGCTATTTTGCCCCCAGGACAAGGCTCGATTTTAGCTATTGGTGTTTCTAAACCGCAGTTAGTTGCCGATGATTCAGGGATGATGGGTGTTAAACGTCAGATGAAAGTTAATATCACCTCCGATCACCGTATTATCTACGGCGCACAAGCAGCAGCTTTCTTAAAAGATCTAGCAACTCTCATTGAGACAAATCCTCAATCTTTAACACTGTAATGATTACTGATTACTGATTACTAATATCTAGGCGTGTTACCTTTTCCTCCCAACTTCTGGGGGGATTTTTTATTGCAGGTACTTATTCAGTCAATACTTCTCACCTTTTATACTAAATCCGATTGACAAAATATACCTTTATTAATCTTGTAAAAGTAGTTGTAACTCTTCTGACTTCTGACTTCTGACTTCTGACTTACATCACCTTAAAGTGACCTATGAGAACAGGATTTAGTATAACTTCATCTTGTACGACTATATTGCTCGTTGCTTTTGAAATCAGGTTTTTAACCAATTTAAAGATATTATTTTTCAAAAAAATTTTAAAATGTATTGCAATTCAAATTAAAGTCTACTAGAATTGGATTCAAATTTAAAAGTAAATTAATTAGATAATATGATGAAATTTAGTTTGGTAGGTTGGATATTAGCAGGAGGCTTGATTAGTAGTACACTGGTTGGTTGCTCTTCTGCCCAAAGTCAAAACCAAGACGCACAAGCCGAACCAGCAGCAAAAGAAGTAAAATTAACCTTGGTTTCCTATGCTGTTACTCAAAGTGCCTACGAAGAAATAATTCCCCAGTTTGTTGAACAGTGGAAAGAGAAAACAGGACAGGATGTAATAATTGAGCAGAGTTATGGTGGATCTGGTTCACAAACTCGTTCTGTGATTGATGGTCTAGAAGCAGATGTAGTTGCTTTAGCATTAGCTTTAGATACCAAAAAAATTGAAGAGGCAGGTTTAATCGAACCAGGTTGGGAACAGGAATTACCTAATGAATCTATCGTTACTAAATCGGTGGCTGCTATAGTTAAACGCAATGACACAGTTAAAGCTACTCAATGGGCAGATTTAGCCAAACCAGGAATTGAGGTCATTACAGCTAATCCTAAAACTTCTGGGGGAGCAAGATGGAATTTCCTCGCTTTATGGGGTGCAGGACTCAAAGATGGAGAGTCACAGGCAGAATCTTATACCGAAAAAGTGTATAGTAATGTGCCAATCATGCCCAAAGATGCCCGCGAAGCTAGCGATGTTTTTTATCAGCAACAACAGGGTAATGTACTAATCAACTATGAAAATGAAGTACTTTTAGCCCAAAACAAAGGAACTTCTTATCCTTTCTTTGTACCTACCGATTACAATATCTCAATTGATAGTCCTGTGGCTTTAGTTGATACCAATGTAGATAAGCATGGGACAAGAGAAGTTGCTCAAGCTTTTGCTGAATTTTTATATACTCCCACAGCCCAAAAAGAATTTGCTGAGGCTGGTTTTCGCCCTGTAGAGCCAGCTGTAGCCCAGGAATTTGCTAGCAAGTTCCCCGAAGTCAAAAAACTCTATACAGTTAAAGATTTCGGTGGTTGGGACAAAGTTCAGAGTCAATTTTTCGATGATGGGGCAGCGTTTGACAAAATGCTGGCTAAAACCAGCCAAAAATAAAGAAGAATCGCTTGTTTAGCTAACAACCTTCTTATTAATCTTGAGGACAAATTGATGTTTCATAATTCTGCTTTAGATCTGAAGCGAGATTTTCAGTCTCAGACGATTAGTTTAAAGTTAATTCTCAAATTACCCAAACGCTATAAATTGAGTGAATTTTTACTGGCATTAATTATGTTAACTGGAGTTCAATTATCTCCTTTGGGTAAACTGAGTGGTTTTGAATCGGATCAGTTCAACTGGTGCTATCTAGAAATGACTGGCATGATCTCAGACTTAATCGAAGTTGGATTATATCTTCAAGCTCTACCCGTCAAGATTAAGGTGACAGAAATCAAATTTGATTCGACAATTTTCTTTTCCAATAATTGACTATCATCGTGACTAATCTTTCCAATCATCTTTTACCCCTAAAATCGCTCAAAGTAGCTAAAGCTCAACGAAAATTTCCCGTAATTTGGGTATTGACCTTAAGTTATTTAAGCTTGATTTTGTTACTGCCTATCACCGCTTTAATAACCAAATCCTTAACTATTGGTATCGGTGAATTTTGGCAAACTGCTATTGATCCTGTGGCTTTATCTGCTTATGAAGTTACCTTTATTACTGCCTTAGTTGCAGGTTTAATTAACGGAGTCATGGGAACTTTAGTCGCCTGGATTTTAGTTCGCTATGAGTTTCCAGGTAAAAAAATTATCAATGGCGCGATCGATATTCCCTTTGCTTTACCCACCTCGGTAGCTGGTTTAGTGTTGGCAACTATCTATAGTAACAACGGCTGGATTGGACAATTCTTTGATCCTTTTGGGATAAAAATTGCCTTTACTCGTTTAGGGGTATTGATCGCCATGCTATTTATTTCCTTACCCTTTATAGTGAGAACTCTCCAACCAGTTTTACTGGAACTTGAGCCAGAAATTGAACAGGCTGCTCACTCCTTGGGTGCAACAGATTCTCAGACTTTTTGGCGAGTTATTTTACCGCCTTTGATACCACCAATTTTGACAGGAATGGCTTTAGGATTTTCACGGGCAGTGGGTGAATATGGTTCAGTGGTAATGGTAGCTGCCAATATGCCCTTTAAAGATTTAATCGCTCCCGTTTTAGTCTTTCAAAAATTAGAACAATACGATTATGTGGGCGCAACTACTATAGGCACAGTTTTACTGCTAGTTTCCTTGGTTTTACTACTAATCATTAATCTTCTGCAACAGTGGAGTCGTCGTTATGCTGACTAAGAAAAATAATCAACTGCAATATGTTTTAATAGCGATCGCACTTGGTTATTTAGCTTTACTTTTACTTGTGCCTGCGATCGCCATCTTTTACGAAGCTTTTCACCAAGGAATTGAAACATTTATTACCGAAATTAATGATCGCTCATTTTGGCAAGCTGTTAAATTAACTTTAATCACTACCGCGATCACTGTTCCTATCAATACAGTTTTTGGTCTGTGTGCTGCTTGGCTAATTGCTCGTAATCGTTTTCGTGGTAGAACATTACTTCTGAGTATTATCGACCTTCCTTTTTCTATCTCTCCTGTAGTGGCAGGTTTGATGTTGGTCTTACTCTATGGCAACAATGGCTGGTTAGGGGGTTTATTCAAAACTTTGGATATTAAAGTTATTTTTGCCCTCCCAGGAATTATCCTGGCAACTGCCTTTGTTACTTTACCTTTTGTCGCCCGTGAAGTAATTCCTATCCTAGAAGAAATAGGCTCAGAACAAGAAACTGCTGCCCGTACTTTGGGTGCAAATGATTGGCAAGTTTTTTCTCGTATTACCTTACCCAGTATTCGTTGGGGTTTGCTTTACGGAATTTTGCTCACTAATGCTAGAGCAATGGGCGAATTCGGTGCCGTCTCTGTCGTCTCTGGCAGTATTTTAGGACAAACAGCCACCCTACCAATTTTTGTCGAACAAGCTTATAAAAACTACCAAGCAGAAGCAGCCTTTGGTGCAGCAGCTATTTTAGCTTTATTAGGCGTATTAACCCTAATCTTGCAGGAAGTTTTGCAGAAAAAAACATGATTGTTGATTGTTAATTGCTAGTGGCTGGTTGTTATTTACTACCTATTACCTATTACCTATTACCTATTACCTATTACCTATTACCTATTACCTATTATGAGTATTATTGTTAGCCAAGTTTCCAAAAAATTCGGTAATTTCCAAGCTTTAGAAGATATTAATCTTCATGTTGAACCAGGAACTTTAGTTGCCCTGCTTGGCCCTTCAGGTTCAGGTAAATCAACTTTACTTAGAACTGTTGCAGGTTTAGAAACCCCAGATACAGGATCTATACACATCAACGATCGCGATACTACCCATTTGGATATTAGAAAACGCAATATTGGTTTTGTATTTCAACACTACGCTCTGTTTAAACACCTTACTGTTAGACAAAATATTGCTTTTGGTTTAGATATCCGCAAAAAACCTCGTAAAGTTATCAAACAAAGAGTTGATGAACTATTAGAACTAATCCAACTCCAAGGATTTGGCGATCGCTATCCCAATCAACTTTCAGGGGGACAAAGACAACGGGTTGCTCTTGCTCGTGCATTAGCAGTACAACCACAAGTATTATTACTCGATGAGCCTTTTGGAGCGTTAGATGCCAAAGTCAGATTAGAATTACGCAGTTGGTTACGCCGTCTCCACGATGAGGTTCATCTGACTAGTATCTTTGTCACCCATGATCGCGAAGAAGCGATGGCAGTGGCAGATAAAATTGTAGTGATGAATCAAGGCAGAATTGAACAAATTGGAACACCTGCGGAAATATATGATCGCCCTGTCAATCCTTTTGTGATGAGCTTTGTAGGCGAGGTTAATGTATGTTCTCATGGTACTTTTGAGACAGTGAATCACAATCATTCTGCTGATCAAGCTTCTCAAATTTTTATTCGTCCTCACGACTTTAAAGTCAGCAAAACACCACACGTAAATGATTTACCAGCAATTATTCAACGAATTGTGCATTTAGGTTGGGAAATTCAACTAGAACTAAAATTACGCGATCGCTCGACAATTATCGCTCATTTAAATCGTGAAGAATTTAATCATCTTAATTTGGAAACAGGAGACAAAGTTTATCTGCAACCGCGCCAAGTTAAACAATTTAATTTAGTCTCATGAATATTTTAAACAATCAACAAAAATTTCACACTACTAGGCAAAAGCCAGTTCCCAAACTGGCACTTACTGACTTGAACCATCCAAGTTTTCATCTGGTTCAGTCTACCCCTACCAAGGGAGATATTGCACCTGTAGAAGCAGATGTAATAGTAAGCAATAGTGAATTAGTCATCGAAACTGAAGCTGAAGTTTTTGTAATTATGGGTTATGCTGAATTTTGCAATAATTTAGAAATTTATGGTAATTTATAGAACCTCAGTTCAGGTTAAAACCATCAAACCAAAATCGAAGCCAGCTAACGTTTGAGTTCAGCGGCGCGCTTTAGCGCGTCCGCTGGAACGAATGGTTAGCCGTTCTGGCTTTCGACATGCTTCTTGAAGTTGTTGAGGATGCTCTGCCAACCTTGCTTTTGCTGCGCAGCCGAATTCTCATCTTCTGCTTCAAACGTTTCTGTAACCCGTGTGCCATTCGCAGTCTGCATGAACTCAATGGTCACAAGCCTCTCGTCTCCGAGTTCGAAGTGCAATGATTCTTGTGGCGCAATCTTGGTGAAGACGCCTTCGAAATCAAATCCAACTGATCCGTCTCTAGCCTCCATTCGATACTTGAATTTGCCCCCGGCTCTCAGATCTATTTCCGCGCTAGGGCAGCACCACTCATCAATCGCAAAGTTCCATTTTGTTATGTGATCGGGCGTTACCCAGGCATACCAAACTTCTTTGGGTGTCGCTGTAACTTCAGCTTCGACTGTGATCTTCATGGTTGACTCCGACTACTAAGGATTGTGACGGCTAACTATTTATTATACGGAAACTTTCTGGATATCCACCCCGTATGGGATAAATTAAAGAATTTTTCCGTATATCAACTCTATATAGAATGATATCAAGAAATATTTGGTATATTCGTCGGTGATATCGAGAAACTTTCTGGATATCATACCAAATAAGTGTAATATCAAGAATTTTTCTGGATATCATTCCGTGGAAAAACCGACTAAAAAACTCCTTGAACAGGTTAGCGATGTCATTCGCTTGAAGCATTATTCTTATAAAACTGAAAAAAGCTACGTTAATTGGATTTCATATCCAATCACAATAAAATTAGAAATTGATAGGGTTCAAGAATGAGTTTTTGGACGGTAGAAATTGTTTTACCAGAGACAATATTAGTAAGAATTTTACGCATTCCTAATAACCTCAACCGCTTGGCAGAAATCTCTTGCTCTTGATCGCTAAAATTCCCTAAAACTAAGACATTTTGCTCTGGTTGAGAACGAAAATAACCAAAGATACAATCATTACCAATATCTACAATTTCGGTTTCTGCCAGACTAAAAGCTCGGTTTTGTTGGCGAATTTGAATTAATTTGAGTAGTCCAAGATAAATTTGACCTGGTACACTAGCATTATCTCGTCGTTTTTCAGCCCGTTCCCAATTAAACGCTGAACGGTGAACCCAACGACTATCCCCCTCTTTTTCTGGATGTTCGTTATAAGTATAGTCGTTTAAAGTTCCTAATTCGTCTCCCAAATAAATTAGGGGAATTCCGCCAATAGTTAAGATAATTCCATGCAACAAGAGAATGCGCCGAATTGCTAAATCTATTTCTGTGGGATCGCTTTCGCTAGTAAGCTTTTCTAAACCGCACAAAGATGCAGTCGTGCCAGAAATACGTGCTTCTCCCGTTTCAAGCTTTTCTTGGAAAGGCAAACCTTTAGCAAAACTGCTTTGAAATCGACCAGTATAAAATTCAGTCAGAAATCGTCGATGATCGTAAGGATTAATATATAACTCCCGCATATCATCGTCGGAAATTCCCCAACCAATATCATCATGACAGCGAATATAGTTAACCCAAGCACAGCCTTCTGGTAGAGCAAATCGCTTTTCCATCCCATGACGCAAAAGTCGCACATTTCTGACTGCCAAAGCATCCCATAAGAGTGCCATTAACTGAGGATTATAGGATAAGGGACACTCTTCTTGACTAATATAACGGCTTACTTCGTCAGGATGAACGATCGCTTCTGATTTAAAAGCCATAGCTGGGGCAGCAATTTTAACTACAGCGTTAAATGCTTGTAATAAGATATGAGCTTCGGTCAGATTTTCACAGCTAGTTCCCAGTTTCTTCCACAAAAAAGCGACTGCATCTAAACGCAAAATTTCGACCCCAACATTGGCAAGAAACAGCATTTCTTCGACCATGCTGGTAAAAACTACAGGATTTTCGTAGTTTAAATCCCATTGAAAATTGTAAAAAGTTGTCCAAACCCACTTGCGAATTTTATTTTTATAGGTAAAACAGCCAGGACGTTCATCAGGAAAAACCGAATTAATGTTTCTTTCAAAAGCATCAGGTAGTTCACGGTTGGGATACATCCGATAGTATTCTTGATAATCTGGATCTCCCGCTAAGGCGCGTTTTGCCCATTCGTGTTCATCGGACGTATGGTTAAACACAAAATCAATTACTAAACTGATCCCATGCTGTCTTAACTCCGTCGCTAACTGTGCCAAGTCATCTATTGTTCCCAGTGGCGGACTAACTTCGCGGTAGCTACTAACCGCATAACCACCATCATTATCGCCTTCAGGAGATTTAAACAAGGGCATCAAGTGTAGATAAGTAATACCCAACTCGGTTAAATAAGGAATGCGATCGCTAATACCTTGAAGATTACCAGCAAACAAATCAACATAGCACATTGCCCCCACCATACGATGAGATTGATACCATTGTGGATCAGCTTGCCTTAGGGCATCCAAAGCTTTCAGGTCATCAGATCGCTCTAACCACATTTTGGTAGTAGTGGCTAAGATATTTTCGAGATGATAAAAGAAATCATATTGATTGCCATATAACTGATAAAGCAACCGAAACAAACGGGGAAAATGAATTTTAATGCGCTGAATGTAACCTTGCCATTCTACATCCTCAACGCGATCGCTAAAACGTTCTTCTAATCTCGGCAGTAGACGCGACAAGGAAGTAGCACTTCGTTTTTCCCAAGAATCGACCTGACCCATACGCTGTGATAATAATCTGGTTGTGATTAATTAAAGACTCAACTTAATTATTGTCGCTTGATTTTCAGTTTTTTGCTGGGTAATGTCTTTCTCAGGGAATTATTACTATAAATTTTACAATTCCGAATTGCTTTCGGGAGCAATTTCAATTTCTGTCATCGATCTAGTAGTTTTAGCTATTTCTTGGTCAGTAATTAAATCTTCTAATTCATCAATTTTGACACCAATTTCTTGACAGGCTTTAGTCAAATTTTCTTGAAATAAATTGATATTTTGTTCGTAACCAGACTGTTTGGCAGCAACATTAATTCCTTGCTTGGCATTTGCCTTAGCACAATTAATTAATTCTATTCCTTGAAGCATTTGTGATCTCCATTATCATTATTTTTTTAAAACTACTTGAGACTCTAACCTTGGCTTTTGAGTCGTGGTGCTTGACTTTTGTAGGTGATTTTCTAAAATTTCTAGATTGCGGATATTTGCTTTAAAATAAGCATCAAAAATATCTCCAACCAAAGGAATTGAGCCAAAAACTGTCTCAATTGCGACATTGCCAACCATTTTGCCAATTTCTTCTTTTTCTAATCGAAAACTAGTAGCTAGATAAATCATATAAGCAGAAATGAGCCCAGCAATTAAATCTCCGCCGCCTGGTATTAATCCTAAAATTGGGTCTAAACCAATACGAAATTTAGTCCCAGGAATACCGATAGCTGTATCTAGAAGCTTGGCAAGCTTGCGAATTCTTTGAAGTTTTTTTAACTGTTGAATTTCATTCATTAAATATCAGTCTTATAAATATGTTTCCCTAAGTTTATAGCGATCGCCTATTTTTTCCTTCTCTCTATAGTTAGATTTAATTCAAGGTTTCTAGCAATCTTGACATTTTACTAAATGCTTATAAATCTTTGGATAGACGCGATCGCCTTGGACTTTGATTTATCTTTTGGCTAGAAGAAGCAAATTATTAATTACATGATTTATAGTGAAATTGAGAGAGATTCTATTCTAACTAAAGAAGATAGCCAAAAAAACTTAGTTATTGATACTTATTTTGCTACTATCAATCAAGAAGACTTCGAGCAGACGGCTGCTTTATTTGCTGAAGATGGAAAATTACTAGCACCCTTTGAAGAACCGATTATTGGTAGAAATGCGATCGCCTTATATTTGCATAAAGAAGCAAAGGGGATGAAATTATTACCTCAGAAAAAGATGTGCGAATTAATAACAGCAAATAATGTAGATCAAATAAAAGTTACAGGAAAAGTTAAAACATCTTTATTTACTGTTAATGTGGCATGGTTTTTCAATTTTAATTCAGAACAACAAATTACTGAAGCTAAGATTAAATTATTAGCCTCACCACAAGAGTTATTGGGGTTACGAGAAAGAAAAAAGTAGAAACTAGAAAGTAAAAACTAACAATCAACAGCTAAACCTCATTACTCATTACTCAAAGCTAATCTATCTGTAGTTATATTTTGCTTAAAATAGTTATCTATCTTTATATAGTTACTCATTTTCACAACAATAAATAATCTAGAGATCAAGAGCATAAATTGCTTAAATTACTAAGAAATTAAATCAAAAAGGAAATTAACAAATAATATGGCTACACCTACTTCAGAACAAAATGTTTCTCGCGCACTCAGCAGCTACAACAGTTTATCTACAGATGACAAACTAGCTTTACTTTGGTATGTGTACACCAAAATGGGAACTTCTGTAACCCCCGCAGCACCAGGTGCAGCAGCAGATGAAATTGCCGAAGGTTTATTTAATCAAGTAAAAGAGTTGTCCTTCGAGGAACAAATGGAAGTACAGCGCAATATTATTGAAAGTCAAGATAGCTTAATTTCTCGTGAATATGGTTCTTTGAGCGAAAATACCAAATTATTTTTCTGGTATCGTTTAGCACAGGGAATGGAAGCAGGAACAATTATTCCCGTACCTGATGGCTATGAACCTAGCGATAGTGTAACTCAACTTTTATCTCTAGTTGAATCAATGGAATTCGAGCAGCAAATTACTTTTCTTAGAGATGCAGTAGTTGGTGGTGGTGCAGAGCCAAAAGCTGGTGGATCAATATAAGCTGTCAGGTATTTAATTTGTTGCTTGAGATTGACGGGGTGACGGGGTGATA
>CAYMWC010000020.1:2804-40476 GCA_964393695.1 uncultured Pleurocapsa sp. | reverse complement strand
GGTCAGGCAAATCACTAAATGTAATTACTGACAATCGTATTTTTATACTTGAATAAACCACCACTAGGAATTTACTGATTTTTAGAGAAATTTGATTAATATAAAACTATTTGGCAATATATTCCTTGTTATCAGCTTCAGCAACTACATAATGCGATCGCCTGCGAGAAATTCTATTAAACTTACATTCTTCTGAAAGCCTACTCTTATCAAAAGAGAGTCGCGATCGCCTGTTTAAATTTCTCAGTCCCAAAGAAGCGGAAATACTAACTATAATCCTGTCTGCCCCAGAAGATGAAGACGATTATCGAGCATTAAAGCAAATTAAAATCCGTCGGGGTTCGGAGAATGAAAGGACTTTATTTGATTTCTTTGAGCTAATCGTTCCCGCTAAAGAAGAAGTAAAAGAAGTTCCTTCCTCAGAACAAATTGCCCCGCAATATACATTATTTGCCCATCAACGTCAGGCAGCGAAACAGGTAAAACAATACCTACAGCAAGAACCTCGGCGAGTTTTATTACATATGCCTACAGGTGCAGGAAAAACCCGCACTGCCATGAATATAATTTCCGATCATTTGCGATCGCACGAACCAACTTTAGTTATTTGGTTGGCATACAGTGAAGAACTTTGCGAACAGGCTGCTGCTGAATTTCAAAAAGCTTGGCAATATTTAGGCGATCGCGAATTACCCGTCTATCGTTTCTGGGGCGATCGCGATTTAGATTTAGATCGAGCTAAAGATGGGGTGGTGGTAGCGGGATTAACCAAAGTTTATAACTCTGCTAAACGCAGTATTCAGTTTATCAATCAGTTAGGTAGTCGTAGTTCACTAGTCATTATTGACGAAGCTCATCAGGCGATCGCCGAAACCTATCGTTTAGTTCTCGATACTTTAGTAATCCCCTATCCCAACACCGCATTATTAGGGTTAACCGCTACTCCTGGGAGAACTTGGTCGGATATTAATGCCGATGCCAAATTAGCAGAATTCTTCGCTCAACAGAAAGTAACTCTTTCCATTCCTGGTTACGATAATCCCATAGATTACTTGGTGGCTGAAGGATATCTAGCCAAAGCCGAATACAGACCACTACTATATGAAAGTGGTTTGGAATTATCCCAACGAGATTTAAACAGAATTGGGGAAGAACTTGATTTACCTGGTTATCTACTCCACAGAATAGAAGAAGACGAACAGCGTAACCTACGCATTATTCTAGAAATTGAAGCACTGGCACAACGCCATCAGCGCATCATTGTTTTTACCATTTCTGTAGAACATTCAAAACTTATTGCTTCGGTACTGCAAACCAGGAGTTTATCAGCCTATACCTTGAGTGCAAATACTTCTGCTTCCGAGCGATCGCGTCTGATTAGTAATTTTAAAGATGATGCTCCAGAAACTAAGATTTTGTGTAATTATGGCGTTCTTACTACAGGATTTGATGCACCGCGAACCAGTGCTGCGGTAATCGCTCGTCCTACTAAATCTCTTGTTCTTTATAGTCAGATGGTAGGGAGGGCAATTCGAGGAATTAAAGCAGGTGGAAATGAAACGGCGGAAATTGTAACTGTAATAGATAAGAATTTGCCTGGTTTTGGTTCAGTTGCAGAAGCTTTTAATAACTGGGAAGATGTTTGGAGCTAATAGATCAAATAAACAGCAAATAATATTGACTGAATGTAATTTATTTGACATTTATCTGATTTTTAGTGAGAAAATTATATTTTTACAAAAGTAAAAGGGAAATCTAAGTTATATAACTCCTTAAAAAAATCTATATTGATCAAATTTAAGATTAATGGCAAATAATCCCCACGATATCGTTCCAGCACACTTAGCCATCCAAGCAATGCGAGATAACGGCTATAAAAATGCAGCTTATGCGATCGCTGAATTGATGGATAATTCGATTCAAGCTGGTGCTACTCAGGTCAAACTTTTATGCGGTGAGAAAAAGCAGCAAGTAGGATCGAGAATGCGATCGCGCATCTAAATGTTATGCAGCAATTGATAAAACTTCTACTTTGACTTCCATTCCCGCACGGGACAACATATTAATCAGCTTGTCTACACTGAATCTGCTAATTTCACCGTTAATTAAATTACTAATTCTTGGTTGCGTTTCTTGAAAAAACTCTGCTGCTTGTTCTTGTGTCCAACCTTGAGATTGAATATGTTTTTTCAAAGCTAGCATCAAATCCGCTCTGATTTTCAAGTTAGCTGCTTCCGATCTGTCAAATCCCAAATCATCAAAGATATTATCGCTACCTTGGGTAACTATAAAATTTTGCTCTCGATCCATTTTTTCACCTGAAGTTTTTGTTTTGTCGATGTTCAGTCAGTTGTTTGTAACGCTGTTGCCCAATCTTAATGTCTTTTTTGGAAGTCTTTTGTGTTTTCTTTTGAAAAGCATGGAGAACGTAAATAGCTTCGGAAAATCTGGCGACATAAAATATACGGTAGGCATTGTCTGTGCGAATACGAATCTCTTCAACTCCCTGCCCGACCGTAGACATAGGCTTAAAATCCGATGGTGATTGTCCTTTTTGCACAGCCCGCAGTTGAAATCCAGCTTTACGACGTGCTTCGGTGGGAAAATCAGCGATATCTTCTTTAGATGAGCCGATCCAGTAAATCGGTTTGTCTGTCATAAATTTGATCTTAAGTCATATAATTATACCTTATTTGGTATATTCTGCTTTTTATCGTTTTTGGGAATTATATAAATGTAATACCCTAAATTTTTTATATATTGATTTTTAACACTTATGGCAACTAATCCCCACGATATCGTCCCCGCACACTTGGCAGTTCAAGCAATGCGAGATAACGGCTATAAAAATGCAGCTTACGCGATCGCCGAATTAATGGATAATGCAATTCAAGCTGGTGCAACTCAAGTCGAACTATTATGCGGTGAAAAAAAGCAGCAAGTAGGATCGAGAATGCGATCGCGTATTCATCAAATAGCTGTTTTAGATAACGGTAGCGGGATGGATGCTACAGTGTTGCGTCTGGCACTCCAGTTTGGTAATGGAACGCACCTAGAAGAAGAAAAACATACAGGAATTGGACGCTTTGGCATGGGTTTACCCTCTTCATCTGTTTCTCAATGTCAAAAAGTTGAAGTTTGGACTTGGCAGAATGGAGTAGAAAATGCTCTTTATAGCTATCTAGACCTCAATGAAATCAAAACTCAACGCATCAATGAAGTTCCTGCACCACAGTTAAAACCAATTCCCAGTATTTGGCAACAAATAGGCAAAAACTTCGGTCGTAATAGAAACCACAAAGTATGACTGTTAAAAACGATCCTAACTTTCCTATTTATCTCGACTATCACGCCACTACTCCTGTCGATCCCAGAGTAGCCGAATTAATGCTGCATTACATGACTACCGAATTTGGTAATGCTAGCAGTACAGACAAGGACTATCTCTGCTATGTGTCATGGCAGCCAACAACGAAATCGGCAATATTTACCCAGTTCGAGAAATTGGCGAAATAGCTCAAAAATACAATATCCCTTTTCTTTGTGATGCTTCTCAAGCAGTAGGAAAAATCCCTATCAATTTTGAACAGTGGGGAATTACTTATTTAGCAATCTCTGGTCATAAATTCTATGCACCTAAAGGAGTAGGAGCATTAATTGTCAGAAAAGGACATCATCTACAACCAATTATCTTTGGTGGGGGTCATCAACTAGGAATGCGATCGGGAACACTTAATGTACCTGGTATTGTTGGTTTGGGAGAAGCTTGTCGATTAAGACAATTAGAGATGGTAGAAGATGAACAGGCGATCGCATCCCTTCGAGATAAATTACAGCATCTACTTCAAGAAAAAATACCCAGCCTAGTTGTCAATGGCGATCTAAATTCAAGATTAGCTGGAAACCTCCATGTTTCCATTCCAGGAATACCCAATAGTGCCATTATTGCGAGAATTCGCGATCGCCTGGCTATCTCTACTGGTTCGGCTTGTTCTTCTGGAGTTGCAGCACCTTCTCATGTATTAAGAGCGATGAACCTATCTGAAGAATTAATCGAAGGCTCGTTAAGAATAGGATTAGGGAAATTTACTACCGAAGAAGAAATAGAACAATCCGCAGAAATAATTTCTGATGCTGTAAAAAAAATAGAACGCTTGATGTCAGTGTAATTGCTAATCTTCTAGTTTACTCTGATTTCTTTTCCACCTTTCTAATTGTCTCTGCTTAAGTTCTTCTGCTATACGCATATCAGTCAACTCTTCTCGATCAAAAACCAAGCCGTTTACTTTAACCAGACATCCTGCTAATTTCTCGATCTCTTCATTGGTCGGGCGATCGCCAGATAACAACTTCTTCAACCTAGTGACAGAAATTTTGGTTTCTTTTGCCAAGTGTTTCAATCCCCAATCGGGATTTTCTAAAGTCTTTTCAATGGCAGTGGCGATGGTAGGTAACGAAGAAAAACTTAAAAACCAAAAAACTAATCCAACAGTGTGCTGTTGTCTATCTCTTAAACAATTAGTTAAGCTTACAGACTTATAGTTTGTAAGTCTAGCTCCGACTCAAGAATCACTCTTTTTGTGAAGTTCGGGGTACGAATATATCGTCTTGTGGCTACATTTTCACCCCTATTTTGGGGAACTTTTCCACTAAATCTGTCGAACCTAAGCGTGGGCGAAATCCCTGGGAGGTTCAACAGAAATCATCAAAACCTTATCTGTCCTTGATTCTCAATTTTGAGCAAAAAAATATTAATTTATATGTCGTTGCTTCGACTCTCCCGATGTGGGAGATGTTGAAAGAATAAAGCTTTTAACATGGCACGGGGAATATTATGGTTGCTTAGACTCTCCCGATGTTCAAAATGATGAGATTAATTGGAAAAGTTGAAAGGAGCAGAGGACTGAAAACTCATTGAATTGTAATTTGAGTTATGTAAGTCCCATGTCTTGGTGCGCATTCCCTTGCGCCTTAAGGCGATGCGGGATCACACCGCTTTTTGACATTAATTATTTAAAACTGACAAATAATTCTTTAATGTACAAATGTACAATAATTCAAATGCCGGGAGGCAGACTTGAACTGCCGACACGAGGATTTTCAGTCCTCTGCTCTACCACCTGAGCTATCCTGGCTCACTTTTTAAAGTGCTTAACAAATATAGCAAACTTAAACTTTACTTTGCAACCCCTCAATAAAATTAATTTTTTAATGAGACAATAAATCAAAAAATATTCGATTTGTTAAAATACTCATGGGTTAAATTCTTGCAGGTAGAGTCGAATTCAACTTAGAGTTAGCTACTCTACAAATATCTCTTATTTCACTATCTACCTAGGTTTTGAAGCAAGAATTACACTTAGATTTCGATTTGACACTATGGTCTTCATGGTTACAAAAGCTCAGTCAGTTGATCTAACTCGAATACGCTTAGAAATACGTAACTTGCAGTCAAGTTTGGTAGAATGGCGACGTAAGTTACATCAAAAACCAGAATTAGGCTTTCAAGAACATATAACAGCCCAATTTATCCAGCAAAAACTGGAAGAGTGGCAGATTCCTCATCAAACTGAGATTGCCAAAACAGGTATTGTTGCCAACATCACGAGTAATTTTCCAGGTAAAGTCTTGGCAATTCGTGCTGATATGGATGCTTTGCCAATTCAAGAAGCTAATGAAGTTCCTTATCGTTCTCAACATGACGGTAAAATGCACGCCTGTGGGCATGATGGACATACGGCGATCGCTCTTGGGACAGCCTATTATTTAGCCCAACATCGAGATAACTGGGCAGGAACAGTCAAAATTATCTTCCAGCCAGCCGAAGAAGGCCCTGGAGGGGCAAAACCAATGATTGAGGTGGGGGTCTTGCATAATCCAGATGTGGATGCCATTATTGGTTTACACATCTGGAATAATCTGCCTTTAGGCACAATTGGTGTTCGCAGTGGCGCACTGATGGCAGCAGTGGAGTGTTTTCGTTGTCAGATTTTGGGTAAAGGGGGACATGGAGCAATGCCCCATCAAACTGTTGACTCAATTGTTGTTGGCAGTCAGATTGTCAATGCCTTGCAAACTATTGTCTCTCGTAATGTTAATCCTTTAGATGCCGCGGTAGTTACCATAGGTGAGTTTCATGCAGGTACAGCCTTAAATGTTATCGCTGATACGGCAAATTTAAGTGGCACGATCCGCTATTTTGATTCTAAATTAGAAACATTAATCAGTCACAGACTCGAAGCAATTATTTCCAGTATTTGTCAAATGCATGGTGCAGACTATAAACTCGATCATTGGCAATTATACCCCCCCACAATTAACGATAGTGCGATCGCTGAATTAGTTCGCTCTGTTGCTGCCGAAGTAGTAGAAACTCCTATTGGTGTTGCTCCTGAGTGTCAAACTATGGGAGGAGAAGATATGTCTTTCTTTTTACAACAAGTTCCAGGGTGCTATTTTTTCTTGGGTTCAGCTAATCCCGATCAAGGTTTAGTCTATCCTCATCATCATCCTCGGTTTGATTTTGATGAAACTGCTTTAGGTATGGGGGTAGAAATATTTGTCCGTTGTGTTGAAAAGTTTTTGAGCAAAAAGTAAATTTTGTAGATTTTGTTGATACTACTACATTTTTTCTCTTAATTTAAAGCTTCGGCAGTATTAGGTGAATTAGCTAGTTCCTCTAATCTTTCTTGTTGATCTTGAGAAATACAGGATTGAATCATTACCTCAATATCCCCTTCTAGAGAGTTAGCCAAAGCAAAATTTTGCCCTAAACGATGATCAGTAATGCGATTATCTTTGTAATTATAGGTACGAATTTTTTCTGAACGCGCACCAGTGCCTACCTGGGATCTCCTCAAACCTCTAACTTCCTGTTGCTGCTCTGCCAATTTAATATCATAAAGTTTAGCTCGCAAAATTTGCATGGCTCGTTCACGGTTTTGCAGTTGCGATCGCTCTTCAGTACAAAAAATTCTAATTCCTGTAGGCTTGTGAATTAAATCTACGGCTGTTTCAACTTTGTTAACGTTCTGCCCTCCAGCACCACCAGAACGAGCGGTTTTCATCTCAATATCTTTTGGATCAATTTCTACTTCTACTTCGTCTACTTCTGCCATTACCGCTACTGTCGCCGTCGAAGTATGCACTCTCCCCCCTGCTTCAGTCTGTGGGACTCTTTGTACTCGATGTACTCCTGCTTCAAACTTCAGTTTGCTATACACAGAGTCACCTGTTATTTCTAAGATTGCTTCTTTAAATCCCCCCATATCTGCTGGTGATTCACTCAACAGGCTAACCTTCCAGTTTTGGTTTTCAGCGTATCTAGAGTACATGCGCACTAAATCACCTGCCCAAATACTAGCTTCATCTCCTCCCGTGCCTGCACGAATTTCTAACATGATATTTTTATCATCATTGGGATCACGAGGCAATAGCAAAATTTTTAGTTGATTTTCTAACTTTTTAATTTGCTTTTCGAGTTCGGCAATTTCTAAACTAGCCATTTCCTTCATCTCCAGATCGTCAGTTTCCTTGAGAATTTCTTTCGCTTCAGCCAGTTCTGCCGTTGCTTGCTGCCATTGGTTATAGGTTGAGACTGTTGACTCTAGAGAAGAACGAGCTTTAGCTATTTTTTGTAGTTCATCAGGATTGGTAGCAATGTCAGGATCTGCTAAACGATGGGTAAGTTCTTGGAAAGTTTGTTCAACAGACTTGAGTTTATCTAGTAAGTATGATTCAGCCATAAGGTTAATTTCCTATTTAGACAATATTGTTAGTATGAAACAAGTTCATTAAAATACAACAAACCCAGCAGTCAATCAAAGCTAACCACTGGGCATAAGCGTAAATATTAAATGGCTATTTTTCGGCGTCAGAACTAGAATCGAGCATACCGTACTTACGTAAAAAGCGATCAACTCTTCCTTCTGTATCAATAATTTTTTGTGTTCCAGTATAAAAAGGATGATTACCAGACCACACATCAACATTAATTTCTGGTTGGGTTGAACCAACAGTCATGACGACTTCACCATTACAAATAACTTTGGCATCTGGATACCAAGTAGGATGTATATCAGATTTAGGCATTTTCTTTTCCTTAAAATCAAAAAACTTTGAAAAATTTTTAACGTTTAGAGAATTGAGGAGCTTTACGAGCTTTCTTCAGACCGTATTTCTTCCTTTCTTTACAACGGGGATCGCGAGTTAAATAACCTTCAATTTTTAAAGGCTGGCGGTTGTTA
This sequence comes from uncultured Pleurocapsa sp., assembly GCA_964393695.1. Lineage (GTDB taxonomy): Bacteria > Cyanobacteriota > Cyanobacteriia > Cyanobacteriales > Xenococcaceae > Waterburya. Next base: position 32,230 of record CAYMWC010000020.1, on the reverse strand, counting down.
GGGTCTTGTTTACATAAAGCTCTGGCTACACCCAATTTTACCGCATCAGCTTGACCTGTTAAACCACCACCATGAGCATTAACTAAAACATCGTATTCACTTTCAAAACCTAAAGTTTCTAAAGGTGCTTTGATGGACATTAAATAACTGGGAATGCGATTAAAATAATCCTCTCCAGGTTTGCCGTTGACTACTAATTTTCCTTCTCCTGGTATCAAGCGGACGCGGGCGATCGACGATTTACGACGACCTGTACCCCAATATACTACTTTATCTTGTGTTCCTTCCATATTTTAGTTCCTCGCTGGAATAGTATTGATATTTAAAGTTTCGGGAGTTTGAGCAGTGTGGGGGTGATCTGCTCCAGTATAAACTTTAAGTTTAGTAAATAACTTACGTCCCATAGCATTTTTAGGCAACATTCCTTTAACAGCCTTTTCAATGATGCGACTGGGAATACGTTTTTGCAACTGGTCAAAAGTTTCGGTTTTCATGCCTCCTGGTCGTCCAGAATGGCGACGATAAAGTTTTTGTTCGTTTTTTCTACCAGTCACAACTACTTTTTCGGCATTGATGACAATTACAAAGTCTCCAGTATCCATGTGAGGAGTAAAACTGGGTTTATTTTTACCGCGCAAAATCATGGCAATTTCTGTAGCTAGACGACCTAAACGTTGTCCTTCTGCGTCAACTACATACCATTTCCGTTCTATAGTTTCTTGGGTTGGTAAAGGAGTTTTGTTCATTTTTCCGTGATAGTATTTTTTAGATTATTTTTAAATTAGGAGATTTACCGAGCTAAAAGAAAATTGGGCTGAGTGTCAAACCACAAGTGCTTAGCAAAGGGAAATTCAGGATAACCGATCCTCAATAAACACAAGCCCTTGGCAGGAGCGGAGTATTTTACTTCTTCTCGCCGTTGGTTTTGCCAAATCTCAGTAAAATTTTCGGGTGATCGCTTTGCTATTCCCACTTCTACTAACATTCCTACTAGTAGACGTACCATACCGTACAAAAAACCATTGGCTTGAATCTCTAAATATAAAAATGCTCCCTGACGATAGCACTCAGCAGCTTGTACTTCTACTATAGAATCTGATCTGTCCGAACCAGCACGCTTAAACGCTGACAAGTCATGTTCTCCTAGTAATGGTTCTAAAGCAGCCTGAATTAAAGACTCCTGTAATACAGATTGGTAGTAGTGCCAACAGGTTTGATTAATAAACACATTAGGTCGCTTATCGGTATAAATAGTGTAACGGTAACGTCGCCAAACAGCCGAAAAACGAGCGTGCCAATCAGCGGCAACCTGAGCGGAAGCTCTAATTAGTATACCCTCTGGCAGTCTCGCATTAATTATTTTTGCCCATTTATGGGCAGGAATTGCTCCTTCATATTCAAAGTGAGCCACTTGAGCAGCAGCATGAACTCCCGCATCAGTTCTGCCTGCACCATGAATTTTTATAGGATAACCAGCGATTTTTGAGATGACGTTTTCAATACAGCCTTGAATACTAACTTGATTTGGTTGTCTTTGCCAGCCGTGGAAGTTAGTCCCTAAATATTGAATAACTAGAGCTACTCTCGTGGAATACTTGACTAGCGTTCGGCAGTTTACAACCATTAATCTAGATGCCCAGTTACACTAGCTCAATAATCGCCATCTCAGCATTATCACCGCGACGACGCTTAGTTCTAACGATACGAGTATAGCCACCATTACGGTTGCCATAACGTTCCTCTACAGCTTTAAATAGCTCGCTAACTAATTCTTTATCATAAAGATAACCAAGAGCTTTTCTCCTGGCAGCCAACGAACCATCTTTAGCTAAGGTAATTATTTTATCTATTTCGCTGCGGACTGCCTTAGCACGAGTTTGAGTAGTTTTAATTTGACCATGACGAATTACTTCGGTTGCCAAAGAGCGCAAAAGTGCTTTTCTTTGATCAGCTGGCAATCCCAGTCTTGGTACTTTACATCGGTGACGCATAATTAATATTGTCTTTATTATGTTTACTTGCCTGATTTTTCTTGGGGTAAAGTAATTCCCAAGCGTTGCTGTAATGCTTCTATGACTTCATCAGCAGACTTTTGTCCAAAATTTTTGATCTCTAATAGGTCTTCTTGAGTATAATCAAGTAAATCAGAGACTGAATTGATTTGCGCTCGTTTTAAACAATTGTAAGCTCTGACTGACAATTGTAGTTCCTCAATAGGTATCTGACTGGTAGGATCTTCGTCTTCTTGATAATCGTCTGGAATTTCTTCCAGAGTCAGATCTTTTAAGGGATTAAACAGATCTACTACAATTCCTGCTGCTTGGGATAAAGCTTCTTCTGGCTTAATGCTACCGTTTGTCCAAATTTCCATAATTAAACGCTCACGAATACCTGAACCATCAACGCGAGCATCTTCTACACTGTAGTTAACCTTAGTAACAGGCATAAACACAGCATCTATTTGCAGAAAATCGAGGGAACTTCCCTCATCTTTGCCTCTTTCTACTGCACGATAGCCCTTGCCTTTTTCGACTTTGAATTCCATCTCTAGGCTTGTACCTTCAGCAATAGTGGCTACGTACTGATTAGAATCTACTGTCTCTACTTCAGAAGGTAACTCAAACTGAGCAGCAGTTACTGTTCCAGGACCAGTAGCTACTAAACGACCTATCTGAGGTTGATTAGTATAACTTTTGAGGACTATTTCTTTCATATTGAGAATAATCTCTAATACATCCTCTCTAACTCCTTCAATAGTGGCAAATTCATGAGTAGCAAATCCGAACTTATGTTCTTGTTTACTTTCATCTTTTGCCATGCCTCCACCAATACGAATGGCTGTAACAGCTGCTCCCTCTAAATTTGACAATAAAACTCTTCTCAAAGCATTACCTAAAGTAATACCCTGACCCCTATCTAAAGGCTCAAGCAGAAACTTACTGTATTGATGTTGATTTTTTAAGGTTTTGGAATCTACACACTCAATTTGAAATTGCGCCACAGGCTGCTCTCCCTTTTATTCGACAAGCGATCTGGTAAATTGAGATCAAAATAATTACTCTATCCAGTCGCAACTATGATGATAATTGCTAACTAAGGCTATACTCTACGCCGTTTGGGTGGACGACAACCATTGTGTGGTATTGGTGTAACGTCACGGATTAAAGTGATTTCTAGTCCAGCACCTTGTAAGGCTCTAATCGCCGTTTCTCGTCCAGCACCAGGACCACTGACCATGACTTCTAGTTGACGCATTCCCTGATCCATTGCTCTGCGTCCAGCACTATCTGCTGCTGTCTGAGCAGCAAAGGGAGTACCTTTTTTTGCTCCTTTAAAACCACTAGCTCCAGCAGAAGACCAAGAAATAACATCACCTTTAGTATCAGAAATGGTTACGATAGTATTATTAAAGGTTGACTGGATATGAGCCACCCCGTTGGGGACATTTTTTTTGCTTTTTTTCGCGCCGCTTCTTCTTTTGGGTTGCGCCATGTTACTATTTTTTTGATGTAGTTATATTGAAATTATGTGTAACTTATGTTTTATTTCTTACCTGGAGCTTTCTTTTTGCCTGCTACAGTTAATCTTCTACCCCTTCTAGTACGGGCATTAGTGCGAGTTCTTTGACCTCTAAGAGGTAAACCCATACGATGACGCCTCCCCCTATAAGTACCAATATCAGCTAAACGCTTGATATTCATTGCTTCCCAACGTCTCAAATCCCCTTCAACCTGATAGTTGGTTTCGATATAAGCTCTAAGTTTAGTTACATCTTCGTCGGATAGGTCTCGCACTCTAGTATCTGGATTCACTCCAGTTTCGGCGATCGCTTTTTGCGCTCTTGACAAACCCACTCCAAAAATGTAGGTTAGCGCGATCTCGACACGTTTATCACGAGGAAGATCCACGCCAGAAATCCTTGCCACGTTTTTAACTCCCTAATTGTTTTGGTTTGCTTGTTTAATTTTTGAGACTGCTGCCATAATTAGCAGCACTATGCTACTGCAATTATCCTTGGCGTTGCTTATGCTTAGGATTACTGCTACAAATTACCATAACTCGACCGCGTCTTTTAATCACACGGCACTTTTCGCACATTTTTTTGACTGATGGTCTAACTTTCATGCCTTACTCTGGCCACACTGCAAGCCTATTATTATACCTATAAATATGTTTTTGTGTCAAATACTATATATCTACCTGGAGACAAACTACTTACTTGTTTTTTAGACGATAAGTAATTCTACCTTTGGTCAAATCATAAGGTGTTAATTCAACTTTGACTCGATCCCCTGGTAAGATTTTGATATAGTTTCGCCGAATTTTACCTGATATATGAGCTAGTACATTAAACCCATTATCCAGATCGACGCGAAACATTGCATTAGGAAGAGATTCTGTTACTGTTCCTTCCATTTCAATTAAATCTTGTTTAGCCAATGGTGATTTTCTCCACTAATTACAGGGTCAGAGAGACCTCGCCGTTTTACGGCGAGGCTTCCTCTGACTTCGTGAATATTCATGGCAATTTTTATTATTCATCTGTTTATTGGGCAATTGCCTTGACAGTATTTTTCATCTTACCTTTTTTGGTTAGTATGTATTGAATTTTACTCGTGGGTTCAGCCAAACAAATCTACTAAGAAATAGCCTCGCTAAGAGATTTAGTAACTTCTGCCATTGCTTGATTACCGTCAATCGTTTTGAGCGTTTCTTTCTGCTGATAAAAATCAATTACTGGTACTGTATCTTGATGATAAACTTCGAGGCGACGACGAATAGTTTCTTCATTGTCGTCTTGGCGATTTCTGGTCAATAATCTCGCCACCAAAATTTCATCGGGCACTTCAAGATTTAAAACACAGTCAGCACTTTGATTTAATTTTGCCAATAATTCCTCTAAAAAAGCAGCTTGATTGGCATTCCGAGGAAAACCATCTAATATCCAACCATTGGCAGTATCCTTATAAGATAGACGATCTTGGATTAAGTCAAGAATCAAGGCATCTGGAACTAATTCACCTCTATCCATGTAGTCTTTTGCCTGTTTTCCCAAGGGGGTTTGTTGCACAACGGCTGATCTTAAAATATCTCCCGTAGATACATGGGGAATCTGATGCTGTTCCGCTAGTATTTGCGCCTGAGTTCCTTTTCCTGCACCAGGAGGACCCAAGAATATTAACCTCTTTGCCATATCAATTTACTAAAGTTTGATTGCCAATTAGCTCGTGCCAATTTATTGGTTTAGGGTTGATTATCATTGTTAGTTAATTTAGCTATTGCTTGACCATTCCCTCGTAACGTTGAGAAATTACGTAGGTTTGAATTTGCTTGGCAGTATCAATCGCCACACCTACTAAAATCAGTAATGAAGTTGCTCCAAACCCGCTAAAAACAGTTGTTCCCGCAGGAATTGCACTTTCGACCAGTGTAGGAATAGTAGCCACTAGACCTAAGAAAATTGCACCTAACAAAGTCAGACGGTTAAGAACCTTTTCCAGGTAGGCACTTGTAGCTTTTCCAGGTCTAATTCCAGGGATAGACGCTCCCATTTTTTTCAAATTCTGGGACATATCCACAGGATTGACAATTAAAGAAGCATAGAAATAGCTAAAAAACAGAATCAGAACTAAATAAACCACTACATAAGCCCAATTGCCAGGAGAAATTGCGGTAGCAATATTGGTAAATATTTTTTTTACTGCTCCATCCCCAGGCAAAAATCCCAGGAGTTGGGCTGGCAAAAACAAAACTGAAGAAGCAAAAATAATTGGCATAACTCCACCTTGATTTAATCTCAAGGGTAGATAATTACTTCTTTCACGATATACTCTTCTACCAACTTGACGGCGAGCAGAAATAATTGGTATACGACGAGTTCCTTCTTGGATAAAAACAATCCCTACAATCATAGTTAAAAACACTAGTAGGAGAATTATTACCTGAGCGATCGCTTCTCGACCACCACTTTGGGCATACTCAATCGTATTCCCAAGAGTTTTAGGTAATACAGCCACAATGTTGACAAAAATCAGCAACGAGGCACCATTACCGATCCCTCTTTCAGTAATTAACTCAGAAATCCACATGACAAACATTGAGCCAGCTGTCAAGGCTAATACTGTTTCGCCAATCGGAAAAATACTTTTTTCAATAATGCCGTTATTAACCAGTAATCCTAAAGTAATACCAAAACTTTGAATTATTGCTCCACCTAGAGCTACATAACGGGTAATTTGAGAAATTTTACGTCTTCCTGCTTCCCCTTCATTTTTTTGTAGATCTTCTAGACTTGGTATGGCAGTTGCTAGCAACTGCATAATAATCGAGGCATTAATAAAGGGTAAAATTCCTAGAGCAAAAATGCCTAATGCCGAAATACCACCGCCAGTAAAGATATCTAAAAATCCAACTATTGAGGCATTTCCTGAACTATTGATAAAATTACCAAAAGCCTCTCGGTCAATTCCTGGGACGGGAATAAATACACCTAGCCGTACTAATATTAAAAGACCGATAGTAACCAGCAGTCTGCCCCGAAGACCAGCTGCCTGTGCCATCTGTAAAAATGTCTCCTGTGCTGATGGAGTTTTTTCTCTGACCATGCAGATTTACCTCTTATATATGGTATTAAATAAGTTATTTACGGAGAAATATTATATAGATTTAATTTTCTACCTTTGTTCCTTATGATATACCAATCGCGATGTTTACTTACTTAGCAATCACTTCACAACTACCACCTGCTGCTTCAATTTTTTGACTTGCGCTTTTGGTAAAAGCTGCTGCTTTGACCATCAAAGCCACCTTTAATTCTCCATTTCCTAAGATTTTTAGAGGCCCATCATTGCTGGTGACGATCCCATTTTCTAGTAAGGAATCTAAAGTAACTTCTGTGCTAGCTGGCAAAGAATTCAATGCTTCTACATTAATGGTAGTGTAATGTTTTTGGTTTACTAAAGGAAAGTGCTTAAGTTTGGGAACTCGACGGTAAAGAGGCATTTGACCTCCTTCAAAGCCAGCTTTAGTTCCTGTACCAGAACGCGATTTTTGACCGCGCATACCAAAACCACAGCTAGCACCTTGACCTGCAGAAATACCGCGACCAACTCTACGTCTACGTCGTTTTGACCCCGACTTAGGGCTAAGATTTTCTAGTTTCATTTATCTTCTCCAAACTACTGAATAATAAGCTTGCAGTCTACAGCTTATCTAAGCGTACAACTGTTCTATAGGAATATCTCTTTCCCTAGCTACTTCAGCAAATGTACGTAGACTCTCTAAAGCATCAATTGCTGCTCTAGCATTGTTTAAAGGACTATTAGAACCTAGCTGTTTTGCCAAAATATTTTGGACGCCAGCAAGCTCTAGTACAGTGCGTACTGCTCCGCCAGCAATTACTCCAGTACCAGGAGCAGCAGGGCGCATAAACACTTTAGCACCACCCGCTACACCGTTAGTCACGTGAACAATTGAATTGGCTTTGGTTAGAGCTACTTCCACAAGCTGTTTCTTAGCATCCGCAACCCCCTTACGAACTGCGCCGATAACATCAGCAGCTTTGCCAACACCTACTCCTACTTGTCCTTTTTCATTGCCAACGACGACAATCGCCCGAAAACTGAGCTTTTTACCGCCTTTAACTACTTTACTGACTCGACGAATTTGTACGACTCGTTCTTGCCAGTTGGAGTCTTTTTCTTTGGCGCGACTTTTTTTACGCGATTTAGATTTAGCCATAGTTATTATCTTTATTTATTTGTTGTAATTAAAAATCTAACCCAGCTTCGCGGGCTGCATCAGCCAAAGCTTTGATTCGACCATGATAGAGATTTCCACCTCTGTCAAAAACAACTTTAGCGATTCCTTTTTCTAAAGCTCTTTGAGCTATTAACTTGCCTACCTCTGCTGAGATTTCACAAGTTGCACCAGGGGTTGACTTCGATTTAGATTCGATATTAAAGTCTGATGCTGCTGCTATGGTATGTTGAGCAACATCATCAATAACTTGAGCATAAATATGTTTGTTGGAACGAAAAACACACAAACGAGGACGTTCGGGAGTCCCATTTACTTGCTTGCGTATCCGTCGATGACGGCGTTTGACTGATTCTCTACGTGAAAGCTTCATGATTTTTTACTTCTTACCTGTCTTACCAGCTTTGCGTCTAACCTGCTCACCAAAGTAGCGTATACCTTTACCTTTATAGGGTTCAGGAGGTCTGACTGCTCTAATTCTGGCAGCGATATTTCCTACTACTTCTTTATCAATACCACTCACAATAACTTCAGTATTGCGATTTTCGACCGCTACGTCGATACCATCAGGCATTTCCATCTCAACAGGCTGACTATAACCAACATTAAGAGTTAATTTTTTTCCCTGTGCTTGGGCTCTATAACCAACTCCCTGAATTAGCAGCCGTTTTTGAAATCCTTGAGATACTCCATCCACCATGTTGGCAACTAAAGTACGACAAAGACCATGACGCTGACGACCCAAGCGAGATTCATTAGTAGGCTTTACTACTATAGTATTACCTTCTTGTTTAACCTCAATTGGTTGAGGAATTGATCGCTCTAAAGTGCCTTTAGGACCTTTGATGATGACCTGTTGTCCTGAAATTTGAGCAGTTACTTTGTCAGGAATCGGAATGGGTTGTTTGCCAATACGAGACATAATTTACTTTTCCTTTTTGATTACCAGACGTAACAGAGAATTTCGCCACCAACTCCTTGGCTGCGAGCTTCTCTATCAGTCATTACTCCACGGGAAGTCGAAACAATTGCAATACCAATTCCACCAAGAACTCTGGGAATATCTTTTTTACGGGAATAAACTCGGAGTCCTGGTTTGCTTACCCGCTTGAGGGTACTAATAATTGGTTGGCGATTTCTACCTTTATACTTAAGGGAAATCACGAGAAATTTTTTGGGGTCTTCCCCTGTTTCCTCAAAGCCTTGAATAAAGCCTTCACTTTGCAAAACTTGAGCAATGGCACGAGTCATGCGTGTGGCAGGGACTTGAGTGGTTGGATGCTTGACCATACAGGCATTACGAATGCGGGTCAGCATATCTGAAATAGTATCGGTTGCCGCCATTATTTCCTATTTTTATGTTTAGATCTAAGAATGTTAGTTGTCACGGAAGGGCATTCCCATCTCTTTGAGCAAAGCTCGTCCTTCTTCATCGTTAGTTGCTGAAGTGATAATAGAAATATCCAATCCCCTAATCTGGTCGATGCTGTCATAGTCAATTTCGGGGAAAACTAGCTGTTCTCTGAGTCCTAAGCTGTAGTTACCCCTGCCATCAAAGCTTTTAGGGCTAATTCCACGAAAGTCACGAATGCGTGGTAGTGCTAAAGCAATTAGGCGTTCTAGAAAAGCATACATTTTGGCACCTCTGAGAGTTACCATAACTCCAACAGGCATCCCTTTGCGGATTTTAAACCCAGCGATCGCTTTTTTGGCTCTGGTGACAACAGGTTTTTGTCCTGTAATTACAGCTAATTCATTAATCGAAGATTCTAAAGCTTTAGCATTCTGAGATGCTTCGCCTAAACCTCGATTGATGACGATTTTAACTACTTTGGGAACTTGGTGTACGTTACTAAAGCCAAATTGCTCAGTTAATTTGGGAACGATATCTTCTAAATATCTCGTTTTTATGGGTTTAGGCATGATAATTGATTTTCCTGGGCTTGGTCAGGAGACTATAAGTTTAAACTGAATCATGGCACTCAATACATCAAAAACTAGTCGATCATTTCACCAGTTTTTTTGAGTATCCGCACTTTCCGTCCGTCTTCGGTAAACGTGTAACCAACACGACTGACGGTCTTTTCCTTGGTGGAGTAGAGCATTACATTCGAACTGTGAATAGGAGCTTCAAAAGTCACAATTTGACCAGATTCTCCTTCTTGCTGAGGTTTAACGTGCTTAGTGCGGACATTAACTCCCTCAACAACCACCTGACTGGTTTTAGGAATAACTCTAGATATTTCGCCTACTTTGCCTTTGTCACGTCCAGATATTACCTGAATGGTATCTCCTTTTTTGACGTGCATTTTGCAGCGAGTAGGTGCTTTCTTTGTTTTTGTTTTTGCCATTTAAAGTACCTCTGGAGCTAAAGAGACGATCTTGGTGAAATTTCTATCCCTTAGTTCTCTTGCTACTGGACCAAAGACACGAGTACCTCGGGGATTTCCTTGGTCGTTGATAATCACAGCAGCATTATCGTCAAAACGAATGCTCATCCCACTAGGGCGACGTAAAGATTGCTTTGTACGGACAATTACAGCTTTAACGACTTCGGATTTTTTCACTCCCATATTAGGTAAAGCGTCTTTAACGACGGCAATGACGACATCACCGATAAAAGCATAGGGACTATTACCCTTGCCAATTACGCGTAAACACATTAGTTTACGGGCGCCACTGTTGTCAGCGACATTTAAATAGGTCTGTTGTTGAATCATTTTCGATTTCGACCAGGGAAATTAGGTTAATAAAAGTTAGGAATTTTGGGATTCAATAATTTCCTCAACCATCCAGCGTTTGGTTTTGCTGAGGGGACGAGTTTCTCTAATGCGGACGCGATCGCCAATTTTACATTGGTTTTCGGCATCGTGAGCTTTATATTTTTTGGTTTTGACGACAATCTTGCCGTATTTGGGATGAGGAGAACGGTTTTCGATGGCAACAACCACGGTTTTATCCATTTTGTCGCTGACTACTTCTCCTACTCTTTCTTTGACTGCCATAATCTATTCTCCTTGAGCAGAGGCTATTTCTCGCTCACGTTCTACGGTTAATAGTTGTGCCAAACGGTGTTTGGTATGTTTAAACAAATGAGGTTTTTCCAGACGGCGAGTGGCTTGCTCTAGCCTTAATTGAAATAACTCTCGCTTAACCGCCAGTATTTCTTCTGCCAGTTCTTCATCACTCAGTTTTCTGGCATCTTCAATCTTTGGTAAAGCCATAATCTTATTTATAATCCTCGTCACGAGTGATAAATTTAGTTTTAATTGGTAGCTTTTGGGCTGCTAGACGCATTGCCTCTTTCGCTATTGGTTCTGCAACACCAGCCATTTCAAACATAATTCTGCCAGGTTTGACCACTGCTACCCAAAATTCAGGCGATCCTTTACCAGAACCCATACGAGTCTCCGCAGGACGCATGGTAACAGGTTTATCAGGAAAAATCCGAATCCAAATTTTACCACCCCGTTTAACGTAACGAGTCATCGCCCGACGAGCAGCTTCAATTTGACGAGAAGTAATCCAAGAAGGTTCAGTAGCTTGAAGTGCGTAATCACCAAAGTTTAGGGTGTTACCGCGATAAGCCATCCCCTTCATCCGACCACGATGTTGTTTACGAAATTTCGTTCTTCTAGGACTAAGCATAACAGTAGTATTTTGCTAAAAATAAGTCTTGTAAATAATTACTCTGAGCGATCGTCAAACTTTTGACGACGACGCTGACGGCGAGGGGCTTGAGAAGGAACTGCTGCCACAGCTTCTTCTTGTCCTGGAATAATTTCGCCTTTAAAGACCCAAACTTTGACTCCCAGAATTCCGTAAATAGTCAACGCGGTACGATAGGAATAATCAATATCGGCTCTGAGGGTATGTAATGGGACTCGACCTTCCCTGACCCATTCTGTACGAGCAATTTCTGCACCGTTCAAGCGTCCACTAACCTGAATTTTGATCCCCAAAACTTCAGCCCGTTGCGCTCTTTGAATTGCCTGACGGACAACCCGACGGAAAGAAACCCGACGCTCTAGTTGCTGACAAATATATTCAGCAATCAAAGCTGCATCTGCATCAACTCTCGGAACTTCAATGACGTTGATGCGAATTTGACGATTGTTACCGACGGCAGTTTGTAAGTCAGTACGTAATTTTTCAATCCCTGAACCACCACGACCAACCACAACTCCAGGTCTAGCAGTATGAATTGCCAAGTCAATTTGATCGGCTTTACGTTCAATTTTGACTTGAGAAATGCCAGCGTTGTTTAACTCTTTGTTGACATATTCTCTGATCAAGCGATCTTCTTGTAATAATTCTGGGTAACGCTTGGTGTCAGCATACCAACAAGACTGATGTTCTTTGGTAACTCCCAGACGAAACCCAGTTGGATGTATCTTTTGTCCCACAAATGCTTCCTCGTAATAGTAATTAAATTCTGAAATTAAGGATTCTAATCTGTTACTTCAGGCGCGACAGCCACTGTAATATGACAGGTTGGCTTACGAATCTGATAAGCTCGACCTTGCGCTCTGGGACGATAACGTTTGAGAACAGGGCCTCCATCAGCAAAGGCTTTGCTAACTACTAAGGTGGCAGGATCTATACCATTATTGTGTTCAGCATTAGCCACAGCCGATCGCAAAACTTTTAAGATAGGATCACAAGCTTTATAAGGCATGAATTCGAGAATAATCAAAGCTTCTCGATATTGACGACCGCGAATTTGATCTAGTACCCGTCTGACCTTTAAAGGAGACATTCGGATGTATTTGGCGATCGCTTTTACTTCGTTATTAGTGTCTATAGCCATAGTGGTATCTAATATTTAGCGTCTCCCTTTTTTGTCACTTTTAGCATGACCCCTAAAAGTACGGGTAGGAGCAAACTCTCCTAGTTTGTGTCCGACCATTTGATCGCTAATAAACACGGGGATGTGTTGGCGACCATTGTGGACGGCAATTGTGTGTCCGACCATTTGAGGCAGAATAGTTGAAGCGCGCGACCAAGTTTTGATCACTTCTTTTTTGTTATCGGCATTCAACTTTTCGATTTTTTTGAGTAGACTATCGGCGATAAATGGGCCTTTTTTTAGAGAACGACTCATGTTTTAGTAATCAGTAAACAGTAATTAGCGACGACGACGGACAATTAACCTATCGCTAGGTTTATTCTTCTTACGAGTTTTCTTACCCAACGCTGGTTTACCCCAAGGAGTAACAGGACCACTTCTACCGATAGGAGCGCGTCCTTCACCACCGCCATGAGGGTGATCGCAAGGGTTCATCGCACTACCGCGAACCTGAGGTCTTCTGCCCAAATGACGGCTTTTACCTGCTTTACCTAGCTTGAGGTTACGGTATTCTACATTACCGACCTGTCCAATAGTGGCATAACATTCTTTACGTACCATTCTTACTTCTTTAGAAGGAAGACCAATAGTAACGTAGTCACCTTCTTTTGCCATTAACTTGGCAGTAGTACCAGCAGCACGTACAATTTGTCCACCTTTGCCTGCTACTAACTCGACGTTGTGAATGGTTTCACCTAAAGGAATATTGCTCAAAGGTAAAGCATTACCTACTTCAATCGGCGCATCAGGACTAGAAATGATTTGTGTACCAACTTGCATACCAACGGCAGCTAAAATGTAGCGTTTTTCGCCGTCTTCATATTGAACTAGGGCAATACGGGCATTACGATTGGGATCGTATTCGATCGCAATCACTTCTGCGGGAATATTGCGCTTGTCACGACGAAAATCAATAATACGGTAGAGACGTTTGTGTCCCCCACCACGACGACGACTAGTAATTACACCGCGATTGTTACGACCTTTCTGACGATGCTTGTATTTGGTTAAGGACTTTTCAGGTTTACTTTTAGTAATTTCCGAAAAATCGGCAAGCACCGCTTGGCGAGTCCCTGGTGTGTATGGTCTAAATGAACGAGTACCCATAATTTGCTGTTATCTAGCTTTTTCGAGTTCGAGTTTATACATCGGGGAATAAGATGATCGAATCCCCATCTTTGAGAGTGACAATTGCCCTTTTATATTGAGCTTTGTAACCTATAAATTTACCTACACGGCGTTTCTTGCGAGGTAGTGTCAAAGTGTTAACTTTAACTACAGTGACATCGAATAAGCTTTCAATGGCTGCTTTAATATCGGGCTTAGTTGCTTTAGGCAAGACATCAAAAACGTATTTGTTAAGCTCCATTTGCATGGTACCTTTTTCGGTAATGATCGGCTTGAGGATTAAGTCAGCTAAATCTCTCGCTTGATATTTAGTCACCGTAAACCTCCTGAATTTGTTCTAAAGCGTCTTTGGTGACGACTATTTTGTTAGCATGAAGTATATCAACAACGTTGAGGTTAGTTGCCTTGATTAATTTGACTTTAGCAATGTTGCGAGTTGATAAATTAACGTTTTCGGCAACTTCTTTGAGAATCAATAAAACCTTATCCTCAGCAGCTACACCCCAACGCTCTAAGGCTGCAATAACTTCTTTAGTTTTGGGACGCTCTAATTCTGAGCCAAAATTTTCAACAACAATAATGTCTTCTAGACGAGAGCTAAAGGCGGTTCTGAGTGCCAAGCGTCTCTCTTTACGATTCATTTTGGTGCTGAAGTCTCTGGGTTTAGGCCCAAAGATCACACCACCACCACGCCATAGAGGTGAACGAATTGAACCTGCACGAGCGCGTCCAGTCCCTTTCTGTCTCCAAGGCTTACGCCCCCCCCCGCGAACTTCTGCACGGGTTTTAGTGGAAGCTGTTCCTTGACGAGCGTTGTTTAACTGCCGAACTAAGGCTCGATGCACAATATGTTCCGCATTTTCTGATTTGGCTACTTTTAGTTCTAGGGTTGCCTCGCCAGCGTTTTCCCCCTGCCAATTTTTGACTACACAATTAACCATAGTTATTGTTGTTTGTTATCTATCCGTTTATTCTTAAATAACTAACAAGCTGTTATTACTATCCAACGATTTTGCTGGGAGAAATACTGAGCAAAGAGCCAGGTTTACCTGGAACTGCTCCCTTGATGAGTAGCAAGTTTTGCTCTGCATCAATTTGGACAACTTTTAGTTTGCGAGTAGTGACCTGTTTACCGCCATAGCGTCCAGCCATTTTTTTGCCAGGATATGTCCGACCAGGAGTAGTGCCTGCACCAGTAGAACCAGGCTCACGATGGCTTTTAGAACCATGACTCATCAGACCTCGCTTGAAGTTGTGTCGCTTCTGATAACCTGCAAAACCACGACCCATGCTTTTACCAGATACATCTACAGTCGTATCGACGTTAAAAATTTCGGAGATATCTAGAGCTTTTCCTAGTTCATAACCTTCGGTGTTTTCAAGGCGATACTCTTTAAGATGACGTACAGGATTTGCTCCTGACTTTTTAAAATGACCAAGTTCTGGCTTGGATAAAGCTTTTTCTTTTACTTCTCCGTAGCCAATTTGAATTGAACTATAGCCGTCTGTTTCTTTAGTTTTGATTTGAGTTACGACACAAGGACCAGCTTGAACCACAGTAACGGGAATTGCATTTCCTGTTTCCTGGTCAAAAATTTGGGTCATGCCTATTTTTGTGCCAAGAATGCCGACAGACACGAGTTTTAGCCCTCTATAATTGCAAAACAACAAACTGTTGAGCCTTGTTTTTATGGCTCTTGGTTAAATCCACCGCAGATTACTGCTATCAATAGGCGGTAGATTGTTGACTGACAAAAAAATCACCATCTTGAAGAGTTTTGACTGGAACTAATATTTATGTAGAAACATGAACTAGCTCTTGATCAAACCGCTATAAGCAAGATGCACAGCAGCAAGTATATAATTTTGTTTTCTAAGATTTACAGTTAGACTTCAGTTTTTACTGTTGCTAACTTTGATAATTACCTTGACCCTCAAAGACTTAAAGAATTAATATCTTCAGTATCTTGACGAGGAGGCAGCAAATCCTATATTTTTCTCACTAACCCCGTAACAAGGTTGTTTTTTCTGGTGAGTGAACACTATAAAAACTCATTTGTTTAGTCTCAAGATTTGAAGTTGATAACTTTCTCTTTTGACTGGGGGGATGATTAGATTTTAAATATCTATAATGTGAGATTTGCCAGTTTTAACCACAATCACTAATTATACAGGACGCGGTAAATTTCTGACAAGGAAATATATTAATATTTTGGAATTTGCTCTAAATATTTATTTTTATTTAAAAAAAATCGACACTTAATTTTATTAGGGCGTATGGCATACGCCCCTACTTATTTATAAGATACTTACGCGATCGCAATCTACCTCTGTTTCTCTAACGTAAAGCTGCTATTAATTCTGCCTTAGCAGTATCCAAAGCCTCGTCAATTTTGCTAGCATCTCTCCCACCAGCTTGGGCGAGGTTGGGTCTACCACCACCGCCACCAGCGCAGATTTTGGCGATATTACCAATAAATTTACCTGCCTGAAGGTTTTTCTCTTTGATTACTTTGGGGCTAAAAGCAGCGACTAAACTTACTTTTTCTTCCGAAGGGATAGAAGCAATGACTACGGCTGCATCACCTAATTTTTGTTGTAATCTTTCTGCTGCCGATTGTAAAGATTTTGCATCCATTTCACCCATATTAGTTACTAGGATTTTAAAGTCTCCTATTGTTACCGCTTGGGATAACAAACTGTCAGATTTAGCGACAGCAAGTTCTTGTTTGGCTAATTCTAGTTCTTTTTGGGTTGCTTTTAGTTCAGCTTGTAAACTATTAACACGATCGCTGATTTCTTCAGGCTTAACTTTAAAGCGATCGCTTAATTCTTTGACTACTTGATCTCTGACATTCAGGTAATCTAAAATCGCTGCCCCAGCCACAGCTTCAATTCTTCTAACACCTGAAGCAATACCAGTCTCAGAAATAATTTTAAACGCGCCTATTTCGGCGGTATTGGTGACATGAGTACCGCCACACAATTCCATAGACACGCCTGGAAAATCGATAACTCTGACTTGATCAGCGTATTTTTCTCCAAACATCGCCGTTGCCCCTTTAGCTTTAGCTGCTTCTAAGGGCATAATGTTGACATCTGCTTGATGTGACTCAGCAATCCAAGTATTAACTAAATCTTCTACCTGCTGGATATCTTCTGGGGTTAAAGCACGGGGAGAATTAAAATCGAAGCGCAAGCGATCAAAACTAACTAACGAACCTGCTTGAGATACAGAATCATCAACTATTTTTTTTAATGCAGCCTGTAATAAATGAGTTGCAGTATGATTTGCCTGTACTCGACGACGACAGGCACTATCTATAGTTGCGTTAACAATATCTCCCACCTTCAGCGTACCGCGTTCGACTTTACCCTTATGGATAAAAATATTGCCTGATTTTTGTACGTCTTCAATGCGTACTACCACATTATCCCCTGAGAGATAACCGCGATCGCCAATTTGCCCTCCAGATTCGCCATAAAAGGGGGTTTGAGTCAAAACAACTTGGACTGTATCCCCAGCATTGGCACTGGGGGAATTGTGGGCAATATCTTCACTACTAACGACAATTGCCGTAACTTGAGCTTGGACTGCTAATTGCTCATAACCCAAGAAATCCGTCCCAATACCATCTTTAATAATTTCACCCAAAGCATCTTGGGCGGTTAAATCAATTGCCTCATAAGCATCTTGGGAACGGGTTCTTTGTAACACCATTTCCTGTTCAAAACTTACTAAATCAATGGTAAAACCTTGTTCTTCAGCAATTTCTTGAGTTAATTCTAAAGGAAAACCATAAGTATCATAGAGTTCAAAAGCGTCTTTACCTGATATTTGTCTGGCAGAAAGATTAGCAGTTTTGGCAATAATTTCTGCTAGTAACTTTTCCCCTCTGGCTAAAGTTTTGAGAAATTGTGATTCTTCCCGTTGTAGTTGACTTTTAATAAACTCTTCTCGTTCTCTGACATGAGGATAAGCAGATTCAGCTAGAGCGATCGCAGTTTCCGCAACTTGATTAATAAAATTGCCCTCAATTCCAATCAATCTACCGTGACGAATTACCCGCCGAATTAAACGACGTAATATATAACCACGATCTGTATTTGAAGCCGTAATCCCATCAGCAATCATATGAACTACTGCTCGCACATGATCCCCAATTACCTTGAGAGATATCTTGGTTTGAGAGTCGGCTTTAATATAGTCGATCTCAGCAATTGACGCAGCCGTTTTAATAATCGGGAAAATTAAATCAGTTTCAAAATTATTGGGTACTTGTTGCAGGATTTGCGCCATCCTTTCTAAACCCAAACCCGTATCAATATTTTTATTTTTTAAAGGAGTGAGATTACCCTCCGCATCACGATTGTATTGCATAAATACCAAGTTATAAAACTCGATAAATCTGCTGTCATCTTCTAGATCAATGTTCTCATCACCCAATTCAGGATGAAAGTCATAATATAATTCAGAAGAAGGGCCACAAGGACCAGTAATTCCAGATTCCCAAAAATTATCTTCTCCCATACGTATGATACGATGAGGAGGTATGCCTATTTTATCGCGCCAAATTGCAAAGGCTTCATCATCATCATGATAAACACTAGGAACTACTCGCTCTTCTGGTAGTCCAAAAACTTTAATTGACAGTTCCCACGCCCATTCTATAGCCTCTTCTTTAAAATAATCCCCAAAACTAAAGTTACCTAGCATCTCAAAAAAGGTATGATGTCTGGCAGTGCGCCCTACATTCTCAATATCATTAGTACGTACACACTTTTGAGCAGTAGTAGCACGGGGTTGAGGTGCTTTGTGTTGTCCTAAAAATATCGGTTTAAAAGGCAGCATTCCTGCAATAGTTAACAATACTGTCGGATCTTCGGGGATCAAAGAAGCACTAGGCAGAATTTTGTGCTGTTTAGACTCATAAAACTTTAAAAATTTATCGCGGATGTCGCTACCGCTCAGGTAAGAGAGATTAGTCATAATAATTATATGTATTGCAATTTAGTTTATTTATTTATTTTTGCATTTTTACCGTTGAATTTTGTACCCTGAAGTTAAACCTGTATCAATGGATAGGCAAACAAAAAACCGACTAGCATAAAAACAAAGCTTAGTCGGCTAAATAAATAGTTGTATTTTATTGTTTTGATTATTTATCCTTCTTTGCTGAAGTATCTTTGTGCTTGCGCTATAGCAGCAGCACCGATATTAAATATAGCCCAACCAGCAGCGATCGCTAAAGGAGCTACTACCACTAATATACGCCAATCCATAATTCAACCTCACTGTTAGATTTTTTTATTTTAAAGGTTTATTAACATCAAACCATCTTTAGCCATACTCAAATGTACCAGCTTTCTTAACTATTTTTCTATATTTTTAATTAAGCGATAAGCGATAAGCTTTTAGTTTTCGTAAAGCAATTATTTTTTTATCTCTTCCTACAGAATATTATATTCAAAAAATTAATGAAGCCTAATGTAAAATTGGTCTAGTTTAAAAACTAGAACTCTAAATAGGTAGTATAGTGAGGTAAAAAAATACGCTATATCGGTAGCAGTGTAATAGCTAGTTTTAATTATACTTATGATTACTTGCCCCAGTTGCAATCATCAAAATCCAGAAGGCTCTTTGCAATGTGAAAATTGTTATACACCTCTGCCAGCTACTATTAGCTGCCCTAACTGCGGAGCGTCAGTACAGACTGATGCGACTTTTTGTGGTCAATGTGGTTTTAACTTGCAAGCAGAGAATTTGCCTACTGGTATTCCACTGGAAGAAACTGCCGTTGGTTCCTTGCCAGATATATCTTTAGAATCTCTAGAATCTCTAGAATCTCTAGAATCTCTAGAATCTTTAGAATCTCTAGAAGATGTATCCTTACCAGACGAAATACCTTTATCTACAGAAATTCCCGACATCTTACCTGAAACAGCAATGTCATCTCCCATTCAAAGTCCTTGGGATGATGAAGAGGAAGATATGACTATTGGACAGACACAGCCAATAACTAATAATCCTCTAGGAAATGAGACAACGGAAGTAATTAATCCTGATTTTTCTAGTTCAGATATTCCAGATTTCAATCTTAATAATGAGATTGAAACTGCAATCCCTCAGAATCCATCTAACAAATCTTGGGAAGCTTTGAATACAATGCCTTCAGAATTGGAATTGGACTCTGAGACACCTGAGATGCGAACTAAACCAGTGGCTGCGTCTGCTGAGAAAAATCCAACTGCACCACCACCTCAAGCAAATTTTACAGGATTAGGTAATGTAACTGGAGCAACTCAATTACAAATACAAACAGCTAGCTTGCTTCATTTACAAAGCAATACAAACATACAATTACCTGACAATCTTAGTGTCGTTCATATTGGCAAACCCAACGGTCAAATCCCCCCAGACATTGACGTAGCTGGATTTCCAGATTCCGAGGTGGTATCAAGAGTTCATGCTGATATTAGAGTTGAAGGAGATGCTTACTATATTGAAGATGTAGGTAGTTCTAATGGAACTTATGTCAATCATGCCCCTCTATTCCCAGGCAATCGTCATCGACTACGAGCAGGCGATCGCATTGCCTTGGGCAAAGGTGACTTGGTAACGTTTATTTTTCAACTCAATTAAATAGTTAATGTTCCTGGATATTGAAAAATGTTACAAGACAATAAAAACTTTCTTAAAGTCTAACGGATAACTAAATCACTCTGAAGCGTTAAGTCTAAATCGTTGTTGGGATCAATGGAAACTAGTTCCGCTTTGTTTCCTCCCAACAACAAGCCCGCGACTGCACCTGCACCTGCACCCCCTAGCACTTCCAACGTCTCAATATCACCAAAGATTTCCGATAATAGTGCTGCTGCACCTGCGCCAATAGCTGCACCTTTTAAAATATCACCTGTATTCGCACCTTTTTTAACTGTTTCTGTGCGGGTAACCACATTAGAAACCGCATCAAGGGAATGAGATGTGCCATCGGGAAAGACAATTTCTTTGGCAACAAATAGGGAACCTGATTCCTCATCACTGGGCTGAATTTGCCCCAAAATTTCGCTACCGTAAGGAATTAAGGTATTGCGTCTACTGTCTCTAACATTAGCAGCTACCAGTAAAGTAACAGGCACAGTTTCTTCTGGAGTAACTAATATTTTTTCTTCTTCGTATTCGACAGGAATCACAAAGCCTTCAGGGACAGTATTAGAAGGGAGATCGTAATTAGAATTGTCAGGTCGAGGAGCATCATATTCTCGCTCTCTAGTAGGACTTTGTTCGGGAAAAAGCTGTGCTTGGGCAGGGGTTATATTAGCAAAGTTGATAATTGTAACTGCTGAAGCAGTTAAAGACATGAAAATAGAGGTGGTTATTTTATAGTATTTTGCGTTAAACATAACTAGGCAAAAATTTTTCTCTTGTAGGTTAATTATGACTAATTGACGCAGAGCAATGAACCATAGTTCCAAATCCTTCGGTTTCCCAGTTGGATAACCCAGAAAATTAAGGATGAGTAACAAATTTATCAGGACTGAGGCGAGATTTTCCTGTTTATTGCCTTGAATATTGACAATTTAGGTAAAAAGCAAGTTTTTTTAAAGAATTTTTGCCACATTTATTACTGATTCTCATTCTTTATCCTTGAATCCTCATCTCTTAGTTGACCATGCTAGAATCACGTTTGCAACCCACACAACCCAAGCATAAACTTAGAAGACATCAAGCCAAAGCATTGTTTTTAAAAAACAAAAGGTTAATCTTAATTATTGCTCTCAGCAGTCTCGGCTGGTTAATTTGGCATAACCAAGATTATTGGTTTTCTCAGTCTGGGCAACAACAAGAACAAACTCACAAATCATCTTCACTTGTAACTGTGCGATCGCTTGCTCCTAGTGTGAGAGGAAAGCAATTAAAACAGCTAGCTATTGCCCAAGAGGTATCTCGCAGCTTGTCACCTGAGACTATACAAGATAGCTACCGCGCTCGTTATTTATTGGCTGTCGATCTCCTTCAACAGCATCAAGGCAAACAAGCCTTAACCTATCTTCAAAAATTAGGACAAGATTATCCTGTACTGCGTCCGCAAATACTCTTGAAAACTGCTCAGGCATATCAACAAACTAAGCAAACAGCGGCAGCCCAACAAACTCTGCAATATCTAATCAAAACTTATCCTCATTCGCCTCTGACTGCTAATGCCTTGTCCTTACTCAATGAGCCTCAATCTCAGCTAGAATTTCGATTAATTAACGATTTTCCTGATCATCCTCTCAGTCAAAACCTTGCCCGTGAGC
Source organism: uncultured Pleurocapsa sp. (assembly GCA_964393695.1). Taxonomy (GTDB): domain Bacteria; phylum Cyanobacteriota; class Cyanobacteriia; order Cyanobacteriales; family Xenococcaceae; genus Waterburya. The sequence goes on along the minus strand of CAYMWC010000020.1, from coordinate 10,194 downwards.
GTTTGCGTCAAAATCCTGAGCAATTTAAATTTCTGTTGTTGTTGGCAAAATATAGTCGTGATTTAAACTTAAATACAATTCGCGATCGTCTGGTTTTAGAATACCCCGCGCAACTAACCCCTGAAGATTGGGAAGCGATCGCGGATGGTTATTGGCAGTCAGAAGAACACCGCAAGGCTGCTGATGCTTATACTTTTGCTGCTCCCACACCTCGCAATCTTTACCGTGCTGCTAGAGGCTTTCATCGCAATGGTAATATTGACACTGCTCGTGAAGCATACCAACGACTTTTAAGTGAGTATCATGATTCTAGAGAAGCAGGACAGGCTTTATTATATTTAGCCAGTATTTCTAGCGGTGATGAAGCAATAGTTTATTTGGAAAAGGCGATCGCTAAATTTCCTACCGATGCTGCACAAGCCTATCGTTCTAAAGCGATCGTTCACGAAAAGTTTAACAAGTACGAATCTGCCAATGCTGCTCGTCAAAAACTCTTAAATCAATATAGTAATTCTGCTGCTGCTGGGGAATATCGTTGGCAGGTAGCCCAAAAACTAGCAGCTAATGGTAATCAAAAAGCTGCTTGGCAATGGATGCAACCTTTAGTCACATTTAATCACGCAGCTAATCAAGAGTTTGAATTTGCGCCCAAAGCTCTCTATTGGACAGGTAAATGGGGAACAGAGATTGGTAAACTAGCTGCTGCGGAATCAATCTTTAAAAAAGTAATTAAGCTTTATCCTCAATCTTATTGGGCATGGCGATCGGCAGTAATGCTGGGCTGGAAAGTAGGAGATTTTGAACAATTACGCCCCCTATCTCCTAACTTAGATTTAACCAAAACTTACAATCCTCTGCCCATTGGATCGGCAGCTTTACAAGAATTATATCTATTAGGTCAGTATGAAGATGCTTGGTTACTTTGGCAGTCGGAAATTAAGCAACCGCAGCAATTATCAGTTGAGGAACAGTTTACTGAAGGAGTCCTCAAGCTCGAACTAGGTCAATATAGCGAGGGAATGCAACAAATCTGGGATTTAACTAACCGAGATAATCCCCAAGATCAACAGGAATGGCAAGCTTTGCGTCAGACAACTGCTTATTGGCAAGGTTTATTTCCTTTTCCCTATCAAGACAAAATCCTCAAATATGCTCAACAAGATCAAATCAATCCTTTGCTAGTTTTATCTGTAATGCGTAAAGAATCTACCTTTAATCCTGAAGTTGATTCTGTAGTCGGTGCTGTTGGCTTAATGCAAATTGTCCCTCCTACCGCTCAATGGGTTGCCCAGCAAACACAATTGTCAGACTATTCTTTAAGTAACCCTGAAGATAATATTAAAATTGGTACTTGGTATCTCAGACATAATCATCAACGTTACCATGACAATTCTTTATTGGCGGTAGCTAGCTACAACGCAGGTACAGGCAATGTTAACGATTGGTTGACTAAATACGATATTAATGATCCAGATCAATTTGTAGAACAAATACCATTTGCGGAAACTAAAGATTATGTCGAGGGAGTGTTTGGCAACTATTGGAATTATCTCAGGCTATATAATCCCGAAATACGCCAAAAAATCAATAATTTGCAGCAGTGATTACAATAAAAACAATTTCATCCTTCAGACAACAGCAATGAGCATACAAGTAGAATCAGATCTTAAAGATATTCTTATTTTAAAAACCCACTTTTCGGTAAATAGTTTTAGTTAGGCTCAAACCGTTCTGCCTTCTACCTTCTGCCTCGACTTTTTAATAATCTATATCAACAGGATGTAGTATTAGTGAGTTAGAGAATGATGATTCTAGTGGGTAAAAATCGAAAAATGCAAAGCAGAAAATACCACTTTGCACTATACACGAAATACAAAAGTCAAGTAGTTCATTAAAAGCTAATAGCTACGAATAGTATGACTTTCATTTTCCTACCGAGAATCAGCAACGTTATTAATACTTATCTACCCATACCGACGTAACGGATACCCGCAGCTTCTACAGCCTCACGGTTCAAGAAATTACGTCCATCAATGATTAAAGGATTGCTCATTAACTTCGCCATTTTGCTAAAGTCTAGTTTCAGAAATTCCTGCCAATCGGTAACTAATACTAATGCATCACATCTGTCAGCCAGCATTTCAGCACTGGTTTCAATAATGACGTTAGATAAACCATGACTTACACCTGATTGAGAAACAATAGGGTCATAGGCTTTGACTTTCGCACCCAAGCGATTGAGTTGTTCGATTAAATCTAAGGCAGGCGCATCTCTCATATCGTCGGTATCTGGTTTAAAGGTTAAACCCAATAAGCCAACAGTTTTACCCTTCAAGATTTTAAGCTCATTTTGCAGTTTTTCTAGAGCGAGTAAACGTTGACGCTGATTAACACTGATTGCCGCTTTTAAGAGTTCAGAATTATAGCCATAGTCATCGGCAGTATGAACCAAAGCGGAAACATCTTTCGGGAAACAAGAGCCACCCCAACCAATACCAGCATTTAAAAACTTATTGCCAATGCGAGAATCCAAACCAATGCCTTTAGCCACCTGAGTAATGTCTGCACCAACGCGATCGCAAATATTAGCTACTTCGTTAATAAAGCTAATTTTAGTTGCCAAGAAGGAATTAGCAGCGTATTTGATCATTTCTGCCGAACTTAAATCGGTTACTACGACGGGAACAGGCGGTAGTGATTTATCTTCTGCAAAGTCTCTATTAACAAGAGGTTGATATAGTTCCTGCATCATGGCGATCGCTTTTTCACTATTACCACCCAAGACAATGCGATCGGGATTGAAGGTATCATAGACAGCAGAACCCTCGCGCAAGAATTCAGGATTACTCACCACATCAAAGTCAGGTTCAACAGTACTTCCAGACTCTTTATTACCGTCGAGAACAATCATTCTTACCCAGTCACCAGAGCCAATCGGTACAGTAGATTTATTGACAATTACTTTATATTCATCTTTTAGATGAGTTCCAATACCACGGGCAACTGCTTCTACATAACGAGTATCACTTTCTCCTGTGGGTAAGGGAGGAGTGCCTACGGCGATATACAAAATTTCTCCATGAGCTACACCCTTAGATAAGTCGGCAGTAAAGGTTAATTTACCAGATTCAGCCGAAGATTTCATCAGTTCTGACAAACCTGGCTCGTAAATTGGTGATTGTCCAGACTGCATTAATTTCACTTTTTCTTCGTTGTTATCAACACAGATAACATCGTGTCCAATATGCGATAGACAAACACCAGTAACTAATCCTACATATCCAGTACCAATAACGCAAACACGCATAAAATTAATTTAACCTCTTGCTCAAAATGAATGTATTTGTTGTTTTATTGTTTGGTGCGTTGCGACTTTAACACCTCGAAAAAAAATTGACATAGTATACTTCTCTACTTTCAAATTTCTTTAAAAGTTATCAGCCTCAAGACGAGAACGAAAGTCAGCGATGGTGAGTTTTAAGCCTTCCTCTAAAGCAATTTTAGGTTCCCAACCCAACAAATTTTTCGCCTTGGTAATATCAGGTTGTCTTTGTTTGGGATCGTCCTGGGGCAGTGGTTTAAAAGCTAATTCTGCGTTAGGATTAATCATTTTTTGAATAGTTTCGGCAAGCTGCAAAATGGTATATTCACCTGGATTACCAATGTTGATTGGCCCCATGTGTTCCCCATTCATTAAGCGCATCATACCCTCAACTAAATCGGCAACATAGCAAAAACTACGGGTTTGTGAACCATCACCGTAAACAGTCAAAGGAATACCTTGAATTGCTTGCACAATAAAATTACTCACTACACGACCGTCGTTTTCAAACATTCTTGGGCCGTAAGTATTAAAAATTCGCATTACCCGAATATCAACATTATTTTGGCGATGATAGTCAAATGCCAAAGTTTCGGCGACTCGCTTGCCTTCGTCATAACAACTACGAATACCAATACAGTTAACATTACCGCGATATTCTTCGGGTTGGGGATGAACATCAGGATCACCATAAACTTCGGAGGTAGAAGCTAGCAAAAATCTGGCTTTAACTCGCTTCGCTAACCCCAGCATATTTAACGTTCCCATGACATTTGTTTTGATGGTTTTGACGGGATTGTATTGATAGTGAACTGGAGAGGCAGGGCAAGCAAGATGATAAATTTGATCTACTTCTAGCCGAATTGGCTCAGTAATATCGTGACGAATTAATTCAAAGTAAGGATTATCTAACCAATGACGAATATTATGCTTATGACCAGTAAAAAAGTTATCTAGACAAATAACGTCATGACCTTGTTTCATTAAGCGATCAATGAGATGGGAACCAATAAAACCAGCACCACCAGTTACTAATACTCTCATGTAACAATTAATTGATTTTTGACTATTTCAGACTTAATCTTAAACCAAGGTTGTCATGTTTGCGATAATTACTGTCTTTACAAACTTGACAAATTTGATTTTGGTTATTATTTATAAATTATTGATAAAGAGTAGTTCTTTGTTTATCAGGTCGATGTAAAGTTGCGATCGCTTGTTGTAAAGTTTCGACTGTCATATAAGTTCCTCCTTGCGCTCCTGCCATAGTTGTAATGTGTTCTTCCATTAATGTGCCACCGATATCGTTACAACCACATTGAAGAGCTTGTTTTGCGCCCTCGAGTCCGATTTTAACCCAGCTTGGTTGATGATTAGGAATCCAGTTTCCCAGAAAGATACGAGCAACGGCTGTTAAATGCAATACATCTACTAAATTAGGTTGATCTCGACCAACTCGCCGACGTAGAGGTGCGGGGGCTTCTTGTCCCACAAAGGGTAAGATAATAAACTCGGTAATTTTAGCTGGATAATGATTGGCTATGGCAGTTTGCTGGAGCGATCGCAATTTGTCTAAATGTTCTATTTGTTGTTGGGGAGATTCTACATGACCAGATAGCATCGTACTAGTTGTAGATATCCCTAAACGATGAGCGAGACTGATTATTTCTAACCAAGTAGCACTATTGATTTTTTCGGGACAAATAATTTTTCTTACTCTGTCATCAAGTATTTCGGCTGCTGTACCTGGCAATGAACCCAAACCTGCATCTTTTAGGGCTAATAATACTTGTTCATAGCTAATATTATCTTCTCTGGCGATAAACTGAATTTCTTGAGGAGAAAAAGCGTGTAGATGTAGTTGTGGAAAATGTGATTTAATTTCTTTAATTAAGTTGAGATAGTAGTCAAGAGATGTCCCGTCAAGTTTCGCTTCGGGGTTTAAACCACCTTGCATACAGATTTCCGTTGCGCCAATTTTTACTGCCTCCGCAGCTTTACTAATTATTTGTTCTATATCAAGCCAAAACGAACCTGTTTCATTAGCATCACGCCGAAATGCACAAAAACTACAGTGCTGTTCACAGATATTAGTAAAATTAATATTGCGATTGATTACATAAGTTACGATATCTCCTACCTGTTGTTGACGTAATTTATCTGCTGTTAGAGCAATAGCCGATCTTAAATCTTGATCTTGTTGTTCGATTAGTTTTATTGCTTCTGCAACCGAAATATCTGCTTTCTGTTCTGCCTTATTTAAAATATCTGTAACTATTTCTGTGTCTGTATCTTTAGTTTGATCAATCACGTTAGATATTAATGAGATTTAAAAATCTTATTTCTTTTCTTTTAATTATATGAGAATGATTATATTAATACTATGTATAAGTTTGCTCCCAGCGATCGCGCTTGCGCTTGCGTTTGCGAAGCTGCCGAAGGCATAGCAGTCGTAGACTTAGCTGCCGTAGGCATAGCGTACCCGAAGGGTAATCGCCAGGAATCGATAGTGTTTGGTGCTGCTAGACCTAAATACTCAGAAACCTCCGTGAAGCAGTGGATCGAGTTTATGCAAGCCCAAAAATTTGAGTAAAATTTATTACTTCCAGTTTTGTTCTGCTTTTTGCAATACATAAACACTAACGTCAGCAATTTCTTGAGCAGTTAGTCTATCTTTATAAGCTGACATATTATTTTTACCATTAGTTACAAGATCAGCGATCGCTTCTTGTGTATCTACCTTATTTTTCTGAAGAGCTTTGATTTTCAGATTTTTGCCTCTACGGACAATATTACCTCCATTGGCATGACAGCCAGCACAGTTAGCCTCAAATATTTTTGCTCCAGAAGCTAAATCATTAGTACTATCTGCAAGTACTGGAGAACTAATTAAGGTTGATAAAATAATCACGAAAATAATAGCAATTATAGTGATAACTCTTGGCAAAATACTTGTCTCCTTGCAATCCTAAGTATATTAAAAATATAACGCTATCTTCTGCTAGTTTAATTAATTGCTTTAGGCGATCGCTCATTAAAATTTCTAGCATTGCGAAGGATTGCAATATGTCGTCTTATTAAGGGAATATTGCTGTCAAATCTAAAGTCTTTATTACTTCTTGACTGAGTTTTCACCAGCCAAATTTATACTTCCAAAGAGTGTATTACTCAATTTGCACTTTTGATACAGATCGAACATAAATTCAGAGGATACAATTATGGGTTTGCTAGGAAAACTATTTGGTAAAAAAGAAGAAGAAAAAGCAGCTAGCGCAGGTAAAGTAGCTGTAGCAGCAGCAGCAAAAGATAACGGTATTGCTCCCGAAAAAGTTGGTTTAGATGGTAAATTCGACGAAAGCGGTTTAGCCAAACGTGTTGCTAAAGCACTAGACGATGCTGGTATTGCTGATAACGTTGGTCTTTGGGTTGCTCAAACTGGTAGTACTGTCGTTTTAAAATACAATCCTGATGCAGAAGGAGTTTTAGCTAAAGCTGAACAAGTCGCTAAAGGAGTAGATGGTGCAACTGCCGTTCAAACTGTACCTAATAGCTAATGGTCTGTCAATTTTTAATTGATGGGTTGAGGTAAGTAGAGAAATGGTGAGGTGGTGAAGTAAAATTTCCAATACTCCTCTACTCCCTCAAAACAATTTTGACTAGTTAATGCTAATAAATAATTAATATTTTGCAGTTAGGACTATGATGCTTGAGTATCTAGTCCTTTCTTATTGCTTTTTGTTTGATTAAACCTCGTTTCATTGAACATTTATCATTTATCAACGATGTTTAATGTTCAATTCTTCTGTTGTTGATAAAGTGCTTTAAATTTTCTCTGTTGTACTTTATGGTCAACAATTGGCTGAGGATAGTCATAACTAGCTCTTTCCAAAGGTGGAATTTTTCCTGTTACTAAATATTCGGTTTCCATGGAGCTTATTTCGGGCAACCATTGACGGATATATTCCCCATCCTGGTCAAATTTAGCAGCTTGGGAAGCAGGATTAAAAATACGCAAAGGTTTGGGATCCATACCGCTAGAAGCACTCCACTGCCAACCACCATTGTTAG
>CAYMWC010000020.1:0-2794 GCA_964393695.1 uncultured Pleurocapsa sp. | reverse complement strand
CCATTATTAGCTGATAAGTCGCCGTCATAGAGTCGTTGCATAAAATATTTTTCTCCCCAACGCCAGTCAATAATTAAATCCTTGGTTAGAAAACTGGCAACAATCATTCGACAACGATTGTGCATCCAACCTGTTTCATTTAGCTGTCGCATAGCTGCATCGACTATGGGATAACCTGTTTTACCCTCACACCATGCCTGAAATTTTGCTGAGTCATTTTCCCAAGGAAAATCTTTGAATTCATGGCGATAAGCACCGTGGGCTAATTCTGGAAAGAAAAACATACAGTGTTGATAAAATTCACGCCAAGCTAATTCCTTCTGCCAGGTTTCTACACTAGTTTTCGCCTCATCACTACGGCATTGAGCTAAAATATCCTGGGTTGCTTGCCAGACTGTCCGAATACCAATCGCGCCAAATTTAAAGGCAGCACTTAACTGAGATGTCCCGTCTATATAGGGAAAATTTCGTTCTTCATCGTAGCAATAAATAGCCCGATCGCTAAATTCTTCTAATTTCTCTGTCGCTGCCGTTTCTCCAGGCTCAAGTATTAAAGGATTATCCCAAACATAGCCTAAATCTTTAGCAGTAGGAAGAGCGATCGCACCTGCTTGGGTTGCTGTTTGTAATTCAGTTTTAGTCAAGCCTTCTAGCTGTTCAATTTTTGGGGCAATCTGAGATTTTTTTAGTTGATTCCAACTACGCCAAAAGGGAGTATAAACCTTATAAGGTTCATTGGATGACTTGGTTACAACATCTCCTGGTGCGTGTAATAACTGATCCCAAAAGTTGTTTGTGGCTATACCTTTGGTTTTCAAAGCTTCGGTCACAGAGCGATCGCGCTCTTGGGCATAAGGCTCGACATCTAAGTTCCAAAATACTGCTTTGGCTGCTAAGGCTTCTGCTAGCTGGAGAATAGCTTTTTGTGGTTCACCTTTAACAATTAATAACTGACTACCAAGCTTTTGATAACGTTGCTCTAGCTTCTGTAAACAACCAATCATATAGGTTACTCTAGCTGGTGCTACGTCATCTCTTTCCAGAAGATTAGGATCAAGACAAAATAAACCAATTACCTTGCCAGTCTCTTCTGTTGCTGCGCTTAAGCCAACGTTATCAGAAATTCTTAAATCGCGACGATGCCAAAATATGATTAAATCGGACATAAAGTAATTGATAATTGATAATTGATAATTGATAATTGATAATTATTTTTTTATCAATAAAGAGAATTAAAACAGAAGAGTACTCATAATATTTCTCAAATCTACTAAATAAAGACAAGACATTGAAAAGGGGTAAGAAAGTAAAGTCTAATAAATTGCTCTACAGTCATCGCCCCTTCTATTGAGAATTATGATTTCATTTCTATTGTTTGAAATCAGTCTAATAACCGATAGCTTATTTTAAACATGAGCTAATAACTGATCGGCTTGTTTAGCAGTCTCAAAGAAATAGCGAACATTATCTTCAGGAGTGCCTACTAATACGCCATGTCCCAGGTTGAGAATGTGTCCTTGGTTGCCAGCTTTGCGAATAGTATCTAAGATGCGATCGCGAATAAATTTTTGAGAACCAAATAATACACCAGGATCGAGATTTCCTTGAACTTTTACCTCTTTACCTAATCTTTGTCTGGCTTCTGCCATGTCTACTGTCCAGTCTACAGTTACAATATCTGCTCCTGCCAGAGCCATCCGTTCTAGTAAACCTGCACTACCACTAACTAAAAGAATTAGAGGTGTATTGGGATGAGTCTGTTTAACCTTACGAAATACTTGCTGTTGATAAGGTAAAGCGAAGGTTTCATAATCCTGGGGAGAGAGTTGACCTGCCCAAGAATCAAACATTTGTACTGCCTGTGCGCCACAATCAATTTGATAACAAACATAGGTCGCGATCGCATCCGCTAGTTTGCTCAATAATTGATGCAAAATAGTAGGATCAGAGAATGCCATACCTTTAATGTTAGCGTAAGTTTTTGAACCTTTGCCTTCTACAGCATAAGCAGCCAAAGTCCAAGGCGCACCTACAAAACCTAAGACAGTAGATTTATTACCTACTTCAGCACGCAAACTTTGTAATATAGTTTTAATAAAAGGTAAAGATGCTTCTGGTTCTAGAGGGAGTAGTTCATCTACCTGCTTTTGGGTACGAATAGGAGAACTAATAATTGGGCCTTTCCCTTCAGCAATATCCATTTCAATACCCAATCCAGGTAAAGGAGTAACGATGTCTGAAAACATAATTACCCCATCGGGTTGAAAGGCTTTCCAAGGTTGTAACGAAATTTCAATTGCGACTTCAGGAATTTCTGAACGTTCGCGAAAACTAGGATACTTATCTCTAATATCACGATATGCTTTCATATATCTACCTGCCTGACGCATCATCCACACAGGAGGGCGTTCTAATACTTCGCCACGGGCTGCCCTTAACAACAATGGCGTTTCTTGTAAGTCGCTCATTTTATCAATTCTCTCTAATATTTTTTTTGTTGAAAATTTTGCACTAGTTCGTAGAATAGCATTCTGATAGCTGCCAAGAAAATACACAGCAACGCATCTTTACCTTTGATAGTGATCAGTGATTGGGGATTAGGGACTGGGTAGTTAAAAAGCTAGTAGGTTGGGTTGAGGAACGAAACCCAACACTCAAATGTATATTACTAGCGATCGCAGTTGCCGTAACGTGGCGATCAAACGTAGCATTTGTCATCAATTCAGTCAGGTTTGGTGTAGCTTCTACAAAACAATCGGGAAAGGCATTTAGAATTTGTTGCTGGTAATATTGC
>CAYMWC010000019.1:9275-40551 GCA_964393695.1 uncultured Pleurocapsa sp. | reverse complement strand
ATCTATTTCTACCGTCTTTTTTCTCACGAATTTATTTTTCGGACAAGTCTATTGGTTTCAGGGCTTACAGGAACAATAGTTGTTTCTTCGGTTTTGGGAGTGTTGTTATGGTCAGTCATAATAAGTTATCCTTATAAGATATGTAATTATTTTAGTAATATTTAAATAAAAAGAGCTTGTTATTCAAACTGCTTTTGTTGTAAAGCTTTTATTTGGGCTTTAAGTTGAGCGATTTCGGCCGCTAGATCTAGAGCGATGCCTTCGGCTAGCTACGCAATCGCTGCACCAACTAGATTGAGTCCTAAGTCCCGTCGCAGACGCATGATTTGCAGCACCCGAGTTAAGTCAGACAGTCGCAACATTGATTCTACGGGTTCAATTAAACCCAAATCAGCAAAGCGTTCTAAAATAACTATCGAAGTTTGGGTAAGATATGCAGCTTGCTGGAAAGTAAGCAAGCGATCTCCCTCTTTCGATAACACCACCCGCGATAAACTCATCGACTTCATAAGCGCACCTCCTCAATACTGCGACGAGGATTAAAACTACTAACTTGACGGAGTTTTTCGTAACACTCCCTTTCTTGGGAAGTTAATTCTTTCGGGGTGACAATTTTGAGCTTCACAATTTGGTCGCTACGTCTACCTTTAGCATCGCGCCAGCCTTTGCCCCTCAAACGTAGAGATTGCCCTGAATCTCTCCCTGGAGGGATTTTCATGGTGACGCTGCCTTCGGGAGTAGGAATTTTAATCTCTGCTCCCAAAGCTGCCTCTTCAGGAGTAATGGGAGCTTCACAAACAATATTATCCCCTTCAAACTTAAACAAAGGATGGGGTTGTAAATCAATGGTTAAATACAAATCTCCCCGTTGTTGACTAAAAGAATTGGTGCGCCCTTTACCTTTGAGGCGAATCCGACTGCCTGGTTTAGCCCCTGAAGGAATCCTGACATTAATGGTTTCACCGTCTAGTTGTAGACGTTTTTGTGTACCGTGCCAAGCTTCTGAAAAAGTGAGAGTAATAGCAGCTTCTGTATCCGTTGCGGGAACTTGTTGAAAACCGCCACCACTAAATATGTCTTCAAAACCACCAAATCCTCCAGCTCCAGGACTGGAAGTACTATAACTATAAACTCTCCGTCCTCCTGTTGAGCCTCTAGCAGATCCACCGCCAAAGCGTCCTAAAAGTTCGTTAATAAAATCATCAAAGCTTCCATACTGACTATAATCAAAACCTCCTGCCCCTGGAGGTGGTGTTCCCGCAGCAGCTTGTTGCCAATATTGACCAAATTGATCGTATTTGGCACGTTTTTCTGGGTCAGATAGTACTTCTTGCGCCTCGTTGATTTCTTTAAAACGCTGTTCGGCGGTTTTATCTCCTGGATTGAGGTCGGGGTGATATTTTCTGGCTAGTTGGCGATAGGCTTTTTTAATTTCTTCTGGCGTTGCTGTTTTGCTGACTCCCAAAATTTGATAGTAGTCTTTGAAATCGGTTGCTGCCATTACTTGGTTTCACCTCCTAGAGATAATTATTTTTGATGATAAGTTGGGTGAGCAATGACTCACCCAACTTATTCTATTTACTCTCTACGAAATCGGCATCAATAACATTATCTGAGCTACCATTTCTACCAGAACCTGTACTACTACTAGCTCCAGCTTGGGAGTAAACTGCGCTGCCCACCTGCATCATTGCCTGTTGTAAATCGTTACTCAAAGACTTCAGGCGATCGCTATTGTCTCGATTAATTGCTTCTCGTAAGTCTTTAATCAAACCTTCAATACGAATTTTATCGGCACTGGGGACTTTGTCCCCTAAATCTTTGAGTTGTTTTTCCGCTTGATAGGCTGCCGAGTCTGCCAGATTCTTAGTATCAATTTTTTCACGACGCTGACGGTCTTCTGCTGCATGGGCTTCAGCTTGTTGTACCATCCGTTCTACTTCTCGCTCGTCAAGGGTAGAAGCACCAGTAATGGTAATTGATTGTTGTTTAGCAGTAGCTTTATCTTTTGCTGAGACTGATAGCATACCATTAGCGTCGATATCAAAGGTCACTTCAATCTGGGGCATACCTCGCGGTGCGGGAGGAATACCATCGAGACGGAATGTACCTAAACTCTTGTTATCACTCGCCATTTCCCGTTCTCCTTGCAGGACGTGGATTTCAACATTAGTTTGTCCGTCGGCAGCAGTGGAGAAAATTTCAGATTTTTGTACGGGAATAGTGGTATTGCGAGGAACGAGTTTGGTCATCACGCCACCTAGAGTTTCTACTCCCAAAGATAGGGGTGTAACGTCGAGTAATAGTAGATCTTTGACATCACCAGCTAGTACGCCAGCTTGAAGGGCTGCGCCCACAGCTACTACTTCATCGGGATTAACTCCCTGGCAAGGTTCTTTACCAGTTATCTGCCTGACTAAATTTTGCACCGCAGGAATACGAGTCGAACCACCAACCAAAACTACTTCGTCAAGGTCGGAGTTGCTCAATTTGGCATCTTTGAGTGCTTGTTCTACGGGAATGCGACAACGAGCTAATAAGTCCGCACACATGGATTCAAATTTTGCCCGCGTCAAAGTCAGATCGAGATGCTTTGGTCCATCTTGAGTAGCGGTGATAAACGGTAGATTAATATTGGTCTGAGTTGTATTAGATAACTCGATTTTGGCTTTTTCGGCAGCTTCGGTCAGACGTTGCAAAGCTTGTTTGTCTTTTCTGAGATCGATGCCTTCGTTAGCTTTAAATTCCTCAGCTAGCCAATCGACGATCTTTTTATCAAAGTCGTCACCACCAAGGTGAGTATCTCCACTGGTAGCTTTAACTTCGCAAACTCCATCCCCGACTTCTAAGATCGAAACATCAAATGTACCACCACCCAAGTCAAATACCAGGATGGTTTCGTTACCTTTTTTATCTAAACCATAAGCCAGGGCTGCTGCCGTCGGTTCGTTAATAATTCGCAGTACTTCTAAGCCAGCAATTTTACCCGCATCTTTGGTTGCCTGCCTTTGGGAATCGTTAAAATAAGCAGGAACGGTAATTACTGCCTGAGTAACTTTTTCTCCTAAATATTTACTGGCATCATCAGCTAGTTTGCGTAACACTTCAGCCGAAATTTCCTCGGGGGCAAACTGTTTGCTAGATGCAGGACAATTGAGCTTGACATTCCCGTTACCATCCTGCATTACTTTATAGGAAACTTCGGTAGTTTCGTAGGTAACTTCAGCATATTTTCTGCCGATGAAACGTTTGACGGAGTAAAAAGTATTTTCAGGGTTCATTACCCCCTGTCGTTTGGCGATTTGTCCGACTAGTTTTTCTTTATTTTTGGTGTAAGCTACCACAGAAGGAGTAGTTCTTTGACCTTCAGCATTAGCAATAACTGTAGGTTGTCCCCCTTCCATAACAGCAACACAGGAATTGGTAGTTCCCAAGTCAATACCGACTACTTTTGCCATTAAATTTACCTCCTAAAAAGTTATGAAAAAGAATCGGGTTTCTCTTCTCTTTTAGAGGAGCAATATAGTTTTAGAAACCCGATTGTAGAGTTTCACCTGGTTAGAGATTTACCTAATAACCTAATAAGTTGAGTAACTGAGAAGATTAGCCGACGTTAACTTTAACGACTTTATTTTTTTCTTCTTCAGCTTTAGGTAGAGTTAGATTGAGAATTCCATCTTTGTACTCTGCCTTGACGTTAGTATTTTGGACGCGAGCAGGCAAAGGAATTACGCGACGAAAACTACCATAGCGAAATTCGCTTCTAGTCATACCCTTGTCTTCGGTTTGAGTTTCAGATTTGCGTTCTCCACTAATAGAAATAGCCTCAGCCGAAACTTGAATATCGATATCTTTAGCATCCATACCAGGTAATTCTAGTTTGAGATCGATTGCTTCTGGGGTTTCTTCTATTTCGGCAGCAGGAACGAAAGCTGTACTCAATCCTTCTGTAGTTCTTGGTGCAAGACTATCAAACAGACGGTTCATTTCTTTTTGTAAACTATCGATTTCTGAGAAAGGTTGCCAACGCATTAAAGACATGACTTATCCTCCTAAATGAAGTAATAATTACCAATTTTTAGAGTTTTACAGTTGATAATTAATAAAAATTGGATTAACTTAAGGTGGTTGTACAAATGCCATGTTAATTCCCTCCAAAACTTAATTGCTGAGATTGAATTAGAGAATATTTTTAGAGAGTATTTGGTTTAATATTTTTTGAGTTGATTTGTGAGTAGTTGTTCTGTACCTTACTCACACTAATAAGTATAGAAAGATTTTAGCAAGGTCAGGTTCGGTTTAATGATCTTTCCCAGTTGAGATTTCCCTATTTTAAAAATAATTGTTTTATATTAGTCATTAGTCGAATATTAAGACTTTTACCTACTCTTGTTCTAAAGAATTAGCTTTGACTGAGCCTAATTGTTGTCTGACATCATCAATTGCTAAATTTAATTGGGCAATTTTATCCTCTAAACCATGACGAGCTAGTTCAATACTGTCTTCGCTACCGAAGGGAATTTCTGTACCGCTTTGTAAGCTAGAATTCTTTTGCTCTGAGCTTGGGTTTTCATTGCGCGTTGCCAAGACAGTGCCTAACAAACCTCCAACTACACCTCCAACGATTGAACCTAAGATAAATCCACTACCAAAACCATTTTGTTGACTCATAGTGATCAAACTACCTAAATTCTAATTACTCTAAACTTATAAGATTTATGTGCCAAAAGCGCGATCGCCAGCATCCCCTAAACCCGGAACAATATAACCCTTGCTGTTAAGTCCCTCATCAATAATAGCTGTATACACTTCTAATCCAGGATAAGTTTCACTGAGTTGTCTGAGGGCAGGAGGGGCAGCGACTACAGAGACAATACGGACGAGTTCAGGCTGAACACCTCGACTAATAATCTCCTTCATTGCCATCATAATCGATCCTCCTGTAGCTAACATTGGCTCAAGGATTATAATTCTGGTTTGAGGATTAAAGCAATCGGGTAATTTATTTAAATAACAGCTAGGCTCAAGAGTCGTCTCATCACGAACTAAACCTAAATGATAAATTGCTGCTATGGGTAAAACTTTATGTACTCCATCTAATAAAACTAAACCTGCGCGCAAGATCGGCACTATACCTACGGGCATTTCTGGGTTAATAAAAGTTGCAGGACATTCGGTTAAAGGGGTTTGCACTACCATTTCGATAGTCGGCAGCCAATTTCTGGTTGCTTCGTAAGTCAACCACCTTCCCAACTCAGTCATAGCACTTTTAAACAGCACAGATGGCGTATTAGCGTCGCGAGCAACTGAGAGCCAATGTTTGATTAAAGGATGTTCTGGAACATAAACACGCAGTTGTAAAGTCATATTAGCAAAATTACCTGTGCAGAAAAGATGTTAAAGATATCAAGAGATTAACATAGTTATTTTACAAGTCTGCGCTTTCTGGGCAAAGCTTTTAACCAAAGTAAATTCTAAGAAACTGAGTCAAAATAGTTTTAATTAGAAGTGAGAATTAATTTATTTCAATACTACTTAAGTAGTGTCAAACTTTTTAGCAGTTGAGGCGATCGCCTGAATTAATATTATTACTTTCAAGGTAAAAAGTGCTGAACCTATCTCAGCACATAAACCATCTTCTAACCTATAGCTTGGCTCTGCTAACGTTACCGCTACCGTTATTAGAATTTTTAGCTTCAGGTATATGAGACGAACTTTGATTGCTATTTAACTTATTGGAGCTTTGATGATTAGTATTTCCTTTGTTGTAATAGCTCTTGCCATAGCGACCATGATAAGAATAACGATCAAAGTCATTGGGTTTGACTCCATTGATCACCATCCCCAAAACTTTTTGTCCCGTAGTTGCCAGGGCTTCCTGAGCTAATTCTGCGCTTTCGTGTTCAACAACTCCTGGTCTGGTCACGAAGACAATACCATCTACTAGCTTGCTCAGAGTTAATACATCTGCGGTTACAGGTAAGGGTGGTGCGTCAATGAAAATCAGATCATATTCTCGGCGCGATCGACCGACAAAATCACTCATATTAGGAGAATCAAGTAAAGCTAGAGGATTAGAATTAACTACACCACTAGTTAATAAACTTAGTTTCGGCATGGGTCGTTTAATCACCGATATAGGACTTTGACTATTAGTCAGAATATCTTTTAGTCCTTGGCTATTATCAACTCCCCACAAGCCATGCTGAGAAGAACGACGCAGATCCCCATCGATTAGCAAGACATTACGACCTAATTGAGCGATCGCTGCTGCCAAGTTGGCTACAACTGTTGATTTTCCTTCTTCGGGAACAGAACTGGTAACCATAATTACTTTCGGTGGTTTATCACTTGTCAAAAATTTGAGATTTGCCTGAATCATGCGATAAACTTCACTAGAAAAAGAATCTGGTTCTTCGCGAGTGATAATTCTGCCCTGATAGTTCGGTGGCTCTAAAGGCGTTATTCCAATCACATTGTAAGTAAATTTCTTTTTGATTTCTGCCAGGGACTGTAAGGAACGATCCTGCAATTCTAAGAGAATAATCGATAAATTTGCCAGAAACGCTCCCAAAAAGACTCCCAAACCCATCAGCATGAGCGTACCAGAACTGCCTTGATCTGGTACTGAAGCATAGTTTACAATATCAGTATTACCACTTTGCTGATTTTCAGCGATTTGGGCTTGTTGCAAACTATCTAACAATTTTTTGTAGGTTGTGCTCGCAGCTTCGGCAGAACGAACTAATTCTCGATCTTTCTTTTCCAGTCTTGGCAACTCCTTAGCTCGCTTGAGATATTCTTGTTGTGATTGGTACAACGAGGAGACTTGTCTTTGCATACTCAGCTCGTCGATTTTTAAAGTAATAAATTTTTCTAGCTGGTTTTCTTTTGTACCGTCTTTACTTTGTAATAGACCTTGAGATACTTCAACTCCCTCACCTACAGCATTGGCAACCAATCCTTCTAGCTGTTGGGTTAGATCGTTTTTCTTCTCGTTGAGGCTAATGATACTAGGATGTGCCTCATTAAATCTTTGACGTTCTTTTGCCAAGTCAGATTCAGTTTTAGCAAGCTGATCCAAAATACTTTGAACTTCAGGAGCTCCACCAAGTTGGTTAGCAGCAACAGCTTGGTTTAAATCTAATCCTAGTTGGCTTTGAAGAGCAGAAGTTTGAGCTTGTATCCCTTGTAATTCCGAACCAGTGGTTGATATTTGTTGATTTAATGACCCTAAAGTCCCAACTATCCCTCTTTTTTCTTCACCAATGTCAACTATGTTATTTTCAGTTCTAAAGGCTGAAATTTGCGACTCTGCTTCCTGAACCTTGCTTTCGATTGAGGGCAGTTCTTTGGTAATAAAATCTTTGGCTGCTGCTGGTTCGGACTGATTCCCTCTGATTTGCTCCTGTACATAGACATCCATGAGGGTGTTGACAATTTCTGACGCAATTTTGGCGTTAGGATGTTTATACTTAACATCGACTACATCAGTACCACCAACCACTTCTGTAGTTAGTTTTGTTCTAAAATCTTTAGTTTTTAAAGGTTCGTTTTGATCATCAGTCAACTTGAGCCGATCAATTACTTGTTGTATTACTGGTTCTGATTCTAATACCTCAATCTGAGTACTTAGAGGTGTTTGATCGGTTAAAATGGGTTGTAAAGTACCTGATTCTTCGCCGATGCCTGTATAACTAGCTGCGCTTTTTTGTTTAAATAGTATTTTACCTTCTGCTTGATATGTTTTTGTCTGTAATAAGCTCAGACCGCCTGTAACTCCTACAGTCAGAAGAAATACTGCCAATGCTGGTTTCCAGCGTCTTTTTACTTTTGATAAATATTCATTGAAATTGACATCTATGGAATCTCTTGAAGGAGTTGCTGACGGATAGCCGTAATTCGTGTTTTGATCGTTAGAGTTATTACTCAACATATTCAATCTTTAGTTAAAAAATTTTGTATTTTTTCAGGTGATGCTTTGCTTTTTTAGTTATTTTGACAGTTTGCCAGTCTTTGTACCAATACTTTTATTCAAGATATATCATTTACTACAGAATAAACTGTCGCAATCGCTATAATTCTCTAGATAGTTATCTAAAAATTTTAAACTTTCTAATTAACCTGTATACATTTTCGGAAATTTCTTTGACTTTATCCTCCGCCTATTTTTTGATTTTTCACGGTAGTCGAGACCCTCGAACTTACTGTCTTGCCTCTTACTTAGGGGAATTGTTAACTATAAAAATTAAATCTAAGAATATTTTAATTCAGCAGAATTGCTTAAATACAAATTTAGCTGTTTTTGAGCCAGATACAGTAATAACTTTGAATTCACCAAAAATTCCTTTAGTTAAAGTCGCTGCCCTGGAATTTGCAGAGCTATCGTTAAACGAAAGTTTAGTCACTTTTGCCCAGGAAGCAGTTCAAAAAGGTTTTAGAAAAATTAAAGTATTACCCTTATTTCTTGCTCCTGGTATTCATGTTCAACAAGATATCCCCGCCGAAATTGCTTTAGCCATAAAAAAGATCAATAATCAAGTTCTTATAGAATTATCTCCATATCTCGGTAAATATTCGGCAATAGTACCACTACTTGCCCAGAAATTTTCGACGTTATCAAGGGCAGGACGTATTGTAATTGCTCATGGTAGTCGTTCACCGCAAGTTGCTCATTACTATCAAAATTTGGCAAGGCAATTAAAGGCATCGATCGCCTACTGGTCAGTTGCTCACAGTTTAACTCAACAGGTAGAAACTCAAATAGCTGCTGGTCAGAAACAAATTGCTATTTTGCCTTATTTTTTATTTCCTGGCAAAATCACTGAAGCGATCGCTCAAGAAGTATCTGTATTAGAAAAACAATATCCCCAGGTGGAGTTAATTCTTGGTCAGCCTTTGGGGGCAACAGAAACTTTAGCGGAATTAATTGTTGAAGAAATTAGCGCATGAAACAAGCAAAATATGTCGGTAAAGTTTATTTAGTAGGTGCTGGACCTGGAGATCCTGGCTTATTAACTGTTAAGGGTAAAATTCTCCTCGAACACGCTGATGTAGTAATTTATGATGCTCTAGTTAGCCCTGAAATTTTAGCTATTATTAATCCCCAGGCCGAAAAAATTAATGCTGGCAAACGTAAAGGTCGTCATTCTCTTCCCCAAGCAGAGACAACAGCACTATTAAGAGTTAAAGCGGAAACTAAGGCGATTGTGGTGCGCCTTAAAGGGGGTGATCCTTTTGTTTTTGGTCGGGGTGGAGAAGAAATGGCAGATTTAGTACAAGCAGGGGTTGAGGTGGAGGTTGTCCCAGGTATTACATCGGGAATTGCTGCGCCAGCTTATGCTGGTATTCCTGTAACCCACCGTCACTATAATTCTTCTGTCACTTTTGTTACAGGACATGAAGCCACTGAAAAATATCGTCCCGAAGTCAATTGGCAGGCGATCGCCCAAGGTTCGGAAACGATTGTAATTTATATGGGAGTACACAATCTTCCCCAGATTATTCCCCAGTTATTGGCAGGGGGGATGACTCTAGATACGCCTATTGCTCTGATTCGTTGGGGGACAAGACCAGAACAAACTCAATTAATTGGCACTTTGGGGACGATTGTCGAACAGGTATTAGCCACAGAATTTCAAGCCCCTGCGATCGTTGTCATTGGTCAGGTGGTGGATCTGCATTCTCTTTTGTTGCCAGAACCATAATAATAGGTCATCTAGTCGAATAACCTCACTACTTTTTTACTACCTCATTACTCCTCAAAAAGACTAATAGTTACATATCACTAATCGCCACAAAATTTTGCTGAAATTAGGTCTATTAAATGGGATGATAATAATTGTTAATTTGGGTCGATAACTGTGTTAAGTATTATTAACTAACACAAGTATTAAAACCCTTAATATAATACAAAGTTACTTAATTTTGACGATTAATTAACCATTCAATCTTAATTGATGAGATTTATATAGACCGTGCTTATGAGCTTTGCAGAACTATCAATTGCTGATATAGCAGCAGAATACCAAATCGAAGAACAAGTAGTATTCGAGCTTTGCGATCGCTTTAAAATTAATTATAAAAACGAACGCACCTGTCTAGCATTAGAAGATGCCAAGGCAATAATTCTGGAAATTCTAGCTGCCAAAACTAATTCCGAAGCTAACTAAGAATAGATTATTTTAGCTCCAATAGGTTCTATATTCGCTCATAGCGATAAGATTGGTTACTGTTTGTATTAACCATTAGGTATTCTGTCAAGATAAATAACTGACGATTATGTATACTGGTGCATCAAAATAGCACCGCCATCAAATTAAAATTTTTGAGGAGAACAATGTTGAAGCGATTATTATTTGCTTTTGTAGTTGCCTTATTTTTGGTAATTCAATTTAATATTGGTAACGTTAACGCAGTTGAATTGGACGAAAGTATTCGGACTGTCAAACTAAATGACGCAGGAGACGAAATGGTCTTAAGTCTCAAACAGGTAAAACAGGGACAGAAAGTTTTTGTTGATACTTGTTCTTATTGTCATAAAAGTGGAGCAACTAAAACTAATCCTAACGTTAACTTAGGTTTGACGGCTCTAGCTGGTGCTTATCCTCCTAGAGACAATGTTCAAGGAATTGTTGAGTATCTCAAAAACCCTAAAACCTATGACGGGGAAAAAGAAATTTATGAATTCCACCCTAACATTACTCGTTCTGATCTTTATCCTTTAATGCGTAATTTAACTGATGAAGATTTAGAAGCGGTAGCAGGACACATTCTAATTCAGCCTGAAATTCGTGGCATCCTCTGGGGTGGCGGAAAGGTTTATAACTAATTTTGGAAGGATGAGGGATTAAAGATTAGGGATAAGACATAATAGCTAAAAAAAGCTTTTTATTTGTTGGTTTCTCGATAATTAATCCTATTAAGTTTCTGTAGAAAAGGATGAGAGATTGAAGATTGTCTTCTTTGATTTCTTATCCTTTTTTTAAACTCAAAAGTACCAAATAATGTTAATTTTAACGATCAATTTGGGCATGATAACAGTGTAAACTCTGAAATATTTTGCTATTTTTAGACCAATGAACTTAATTAGAGTCTTTACTATCGCCAACAATGGCTTTCAGGAAGTTATTCGCGATCGCATTCTCTATTTTATTGGGTTCTTTACTTTACTTTTACTACTAGCTCAAAGAATTATCCCCGAAATTGCGGCTGGGACTCACGAAAAAATTCTTTTGGATTTTGGGATAGGCGCGATCTCTATTTTAAGTGTTGTGGTGGCTATTTTTGTTGGCACGGCCTTAATCAATAAAGAAATCGACAAACGAACTCTCTTAATGCTAATCCCCAAACCAATTAGTCGTGCTGAACTAATCTTGGGTAAACACTTGGGACTAACTGCCGTTTTAGCAGTCATGATCGCTATTATGATGGGGATTTATTTAGCTATCCTCAGTTTTTCAGATATTAGCTATCCTACGGGAGCATTAATCACAGCAGGTTGTTATCTTTTACTAGAATTAGCTCTCATCGTCGCAGTAGCGATTTTATTTGGCGTATTTACTAGTTCAATTTTGGCTACCTTATTCAGTTTTGGAGTCTATTTAATGGGACACTTTAGTGAAGATTTAGTTGAACTTGGCAAACTGAGTAAAAATGCTAGCATTGAAAGCTTAACTACTAGTCTTTATCTAGTACTTCCTAATCTGTCACGACTAGATTTAAAGAATGAAGCAGTTTATGGTTTATTACCTGATTCTTTAGAGCTTTTAAGTCATGGGTTATATGGTTTATTATATACAGCCTTGTTGTTAATTATTTCCATGATGATTTTTGCCCAAAAAGAATTCTGATTTTTTACTAATGCCTATGCTCTCATTGAAATCCTGAGATTTTGGCAACTACAAACTAAAAATAGGGTTTTAATCGCCAGACAATTTCAATTTTTTTAAATATTTATTGTCTTTTTGAGGGACATCAGGTACAGGTTTATATAAACTGAGGATAAGGAGTAAAGGTTGACAGATATTATAAAAAATAAAATCAAAAGTAAAACCGCTTAATATACGTTAAACTTCTAAGAAGTGTTCTATAGTCTATGTCTGAGAGTTCTGGGTCGATTTTACAGCTACAACCAAAAGTAACAGTACTCAGTAACGTGAAGCTTCTTATTGTTACCAACCAAACTAGTGATTTCCAAGCGATCTCGGCTCCTCTATATGCAGCAGCCATCAATTTTGACTACGATCTGATTGCTACTCAGCAGTTAACCCAAAATTTACCTCGGCAGAAATATAGTGCAATTTTATATAATTATGTACCAATTAGTAATAGTAATTCAGTTGGTTCTCTAAGTGAAACATTGCAATGGTGGTGTCATATTTACCCCGATACCCCTTTGATTTTAATTACGGATGTTTTAGGAGATGAACAAGCAGTAGAGTTGATTCAATCTGGAGTTAATGGCTATGTACTTAGACAAAATCTTTACAAGCTACCAGATATTCTAGAACAAACTTTATTGAATTTTGTTAGTAAACCAACTCTTATTGCTCGACAGCAAAATTTAATTAAGCAGCAGCAGCAAACTATTGAGCAATTAGAAGCAGAAAAGCAAAATTGGCTAGCAGAAGAACAGGCAAAACAAGAATATATTGCTCATCTTAATCATGAGTTACGCAGTCCCATTTCTTCGATTATGAGCTTTGCAGCCATGCTCAAGGAACAGTATTATGGAAGGCTTAATCAGAAACAGATGCAGTATGTCACCTTACTCCACAGTGTCGGCAAGCATATGTTAGATTTAGTCAACAATTATCTCGATCTAGTGAAAATTGATGCCAATAGTCAAACCTTAGATTTAGAAAGACTAGCTGTAGAAGAAATTTGTCAGGCAGCTTTATTTATGGTGGCAGAAAAAGCTAAACAAAAAGGCTTGAAGCTTATTTTTAAACTAGGAAACAATATTGATTTTTGTACCGCCGATTCTGTCCGTCTGAAGCAGATATTAGTTAATTTACTGAGTAATGCTATCAAATTCACAGAACAAGGCTCAGTCACTCTACAAGTAACCATTAAAGCGCAGCGAATTTACTTTGCTGTTAGTGATACAGGCATCGGTATCTCCCAAAATAATCTTAGCAAGCTATTCCAGCCTTTTCCTCAAATTACTAATCACTACGAAAGTACTGGTTTAGGTCTAACATTGTCGCAAAAATTAGCTCAACTACATGGTGGTGACATTACGGTTAGTTCCACTTTGGGTAAAGGTAGTTGTTTTACCTTAAATCTACCTCAACACCAAGTGTAGGTCGTCAAGTTTAGAATTGATGGGTTGAGAGGAGTAGAGAGGTAGAGGATTAGATACTTTACTATTCCAATAACCTCATTACTTCATTACTCCTCAAATTTATTTTGAAGAGCTAGTAGAGTAAATTTCGGTGATCAAGATTAGCTACTATAACAATAGTTAATAATTGCTTAGTAGTTGAGTAATGAGTGAGCAGAAGTTAGAACAGTTAAAAAATCTCTTGCAGGACATGGAACAAGCTTTGATTGCCTATTCTGGAGGAGTAGACAGTACTCTAGTCGCTAAAATTGCTTATGATATATTAGGCGATCGCGCTTTAGCGATCACGGCAGTATCTCCCTCACTCTTACCTGAAGAATTAATTGAGGCTCAAACCCAAGCAGCCAAGATCGGTATTAAACATGAGTTGGTAGAAACTAAGGAAATGGATAATCCTGATTATACTTCCAACCCTGTTAACCGTTGCTATTTCTGCAAAAGCGAACTTCACGATACCCTTAAACCCCTTGCCCTCAAACGTGGCTATCCTTATGTTATAGATGGTATCAATGCTGATGATCTGACAGACTATCGCCCAGGTATTCAAGCAGCCAAAGAAAGAGGCGCGCGATCGCCATTAGCCGAAGTTGGCGTGAGTAAAGCAGAAGTCAGAGCAATTTCTTACAGTCTAGGATTACCCTGGTGGAATAAACCAGCCCAACCTTGTCTTAGCTCTCGTTTTCCCTACGGTGAAGCTATTACTGTCACTAAATTACAACGAGTCGGTAGAGCAGAAATTTATCTCCGTCAGTTAGGCTATGAAAATTTACGTGTTCGTTCTCAAGCAGACACGGCAAAAATTGAATTACCAGCCCAAGATATTTCTCAGTTTGTGCAACAGGTTGATTTACCTAAATTGGTTAAAACTTTTCAAGATCTAGGTTTTGTTTATGTTACCCTCGATTTAGAAGGTTATCGTAGTGGCAAACTTAATCAGGTGTTACAATAGGTATTGTAAATCAATAAAAAACAAATCTAGAAATTATGGCTGAAAGACTCAAGCGATGGGAATCCCCTCGCAAACGAGGACGTAATGACAAGGGTAAAGGTGGTTCTGCTAGAGCTAGACAACTACGCAAAAGAGAACAAATGCTCCGTCAAAAACTGAAAAACAACATCGACAATCAACCAAAACACAATCAGGAGAGGGAAATAATTCCCTCTTTTTTTTGTATCTAGTACCGCTACGGGTCAGTCAGAGATTCAGAGGTCAGAGGTCAGAAGCTTTTAATCCCAATGCTTTCAGTATTTTTGAACGGTTACTTTACTTACGCCCACGTCTACTAGTACCGCAAAAGTCAAAAATCTTTTTACCTGATTTTCAGCGTATAGCAACAATAGTAATTAATCCATTCTCAAGATTAGACTCATTGGTGACAAATTAAGGGACTACGTTGTTTGTCAATCGGTTTTTTTAAGTAGCAAGTAGCAAGTAGCAAGTATATTTATGACTTTCTTTGACTCAACAGAGTAGGTAAAAGTTGAGATAAGCGTAGTTTCCTATAGAAATTTTTATTCAGCTTCCAGCCATTATTATCTTTTTGATACACAAGATCGTGAACTTTGACTATATTTGCCTCATATTCTAAAAAACAGGTAAATATTGTCTGCTCATCACTTTTAACGGGAATAAGGTTAGAAAATTTATTTGAGAAAAACTGCATAAAAAAATAGACCCGACGTAACTAATAAATGTAAGCAAAACATACTCCATTTAGTTACACAAAACGAGGTCTAGAACAATGAAAAAATCTACTTTTGGTATCCTAGCTACTTTAGCTTTAACTCTCGCTCCCGTTGCTGCTTTTGCTCAAGATGCACAAACTAGCATTCAAAATAATACTAACTCTGCTTCTGCGGTTGGTGATGCTAACCTCATATTGCAAAATGCGACTCAAAATAATAATCAAACTCAATTAGGTATTAACGGCTACGCTAACCCTGCTGATCAATTATCTGTTCAAGGTAATGCGAATGCTGGTGCTGCAATTGGTGGCTACAATGTAGTTGACCAAAACGCTACACAAAATAGCGATCAAACCCAAGTTGATGCTAGTCAATATATCCCTGCGACTCCCGACTATAGCAATCTTGGCTACTAAACCTAATTAGTTCAAGAAATAAAGTTTTAATTCATCGACAACCTTTTAGAGGAAATAGTTTTATTTCCTCTTTTTTTGTGAACGGGATTTAATTCCTGATTACTTAGTTTGTAAACGGGATTTAATTTTATTTAAATGTACATAATTGTTGATAGGCGATCGCGGTGCAGGTAATTCCGAATTGGGCCAATTATCTAAATCACTACAAGTGCAATCTAAAGGCTGAGTTCCCATTTCAATCATCGGTACAGGCATATCACACCTAGCGCAACCATTGATAGTCCAGCTAGAAGTAAGTAATTCTTCAATAGTAGCGATACTTCCTTCCAGATAGCAGTCTTTACCCTCAACACTCATGATTTTCTGCCAACATTCCTCAAACTGGGTAGAAAAGCGATCGCCTTTAATAACTGGCTGTGGCAATAGTATTTCTACTCCATTGCACCAAAATAGTTTTTTTCCCAACTGAAACCAGTAAGCGAGATAAGTTCTAACTTGTGTTGCTGATGCCATATATTGGTCTCCATTATTGCTAAATCTGGTTGTTGAGGCTGGAAACGTCAGTTATTTAGTGTCAAAGATCTTTAATTGCCAGTTAGGATGTTTATCTTCTCTAATCAGCCTGTTAATCTAATCTTGTTAATCTATCACTACAAAAAGACAGGGTTCACCAAAATATTTGTATTTCTCTATTTAGATATTAGTTGCTTGTGAAATAAAAAGCAGGATTTATAAGTTAAATTTCATAATTACTTAATGGTTCACCCAACTGAGTGAGGTTTAGTACATGACCTCCTGCTACTAGATAAGTAGTATCAGCAAGATTAGCAATTTGTCGTGATAAATTTCCTAGGCGATCGCGAAATAGTCTGCCCACAGGATATGCAGGCACAACTCCCCAACCTGTCTCTTCTCCCACTATAATAATTTCTGCTTGAGTAATCTGGAGACTGGCTAACAGGCGATCGCACTTTTGCTGCCATTGAGTCTCATCTAAGTCTAAGAAATTTGCCACCCAAGTACCAAGAGAATCTATTAATAAACATTGATATATAGAAGCCTTGGCAATAAAAGCTGGCAATTCGGTAGATATGGCTAAAGTTTGCCAGTTTGATGGTCTTCTTTGTTGGTGTTTAATAATTCTGGCTTGCCATTCTTGATCAGTAGTCTCAACTTGAGCCGTAGCCAGATATACAACTGATTTGCCAGTTTTGGCAGTCAGCACTTCTGCAAATTCACTTTTACCTGAACGAGAAGCACCAGTAATCAAAATTATTCTTGTCGATTTTTTTATCTTTAACATCTGTTCAACCAGCTAGTACAGCATGGCGTAAATACTTACAATATTTGCCAGCTTAATTAGCAAATAGCATTTTTGCATCTCAAAAATCAAAATTTTTATACGGCTATGACAGTTAAATTATTATTTTAAATAACTCTCAACTCAGATTCTAAGGAAAATTAAGGAATAAAATAATCTCAAATTCAATCAATGATTTGTAACGCCCGACTAAATAACCTAAAATAAATTTTAGGACATTATTAAAAAAAAACTAATTATCTCCAAAAAATTGTGACAAGGGAGAGAATTAACGGTATATTTCTTATAATGTCAAATAAGACAAAAAAATTTTATTTTTAATTTGACAAAAATTGGAGGAAAATTCAAAGTAATATGACTGAAACAGCTACAGCTCCACTAACAGGAAAAGCTTTACTTCAAAAAGTAAAAGAGTTATCTCATTTACCAAGACGTGAAACAGCAAAAAAATGTGGATATTATACCACTACTAAAGACAAGCAAACACGCGTAAACTTAACTGATTTTTATGACGCAGTACTTGCTGCCAAGGGAGTACCTCTTGATCCAGAAGGAGCAAAAGATGGTCGAGGACGTGAACCCACTTATCGAGTAAGTGTTCATAAAAATGGTCAAATTGTTATCGGTTCTACCTATACTCAAGCTATGGGATTAAAAGAAGGAGATAAATTTGAAATCAAATTAGGCTATAAACATATTCACCTCAAACAGATTGATGGTGAAGAAAATGGTGCAGTAGACAATTAATTATTGTTGAATAAATCTTTTGCTGAGAATCGCCTTTGTTAACGAGGGCGATGTTTCCCTAACTAAAATTACTCAAGATGTTTAATACATCCTGGATAAAAGTATTTGCTTTCTTTGGAGTCTGGGCAAGTATTTGGTTACCGATCGCTTTAATTATATATCGATTCATCGGCTGGCAACCGAATCAAAGTTTGATACCTAAGCAAAAATTGATTTTGTTGGGATCTCTTTATGCTCTTACTCCTCTAATTATCAGTTGGAAAATTAAAGTTGAAAATTTATCATTAGCTCATTTTGGTCTAGCTCCAAATCCTGACATCTTAACTGCAATAATTTTGGGACTAATTCTTAGTCTTGTCAGTTTAATGATTATTTTTTGCTTAGAATCTATTTTTGGTTTAGTTAGTTGGGATTGGCAAAATATTCAGCAATTATTATCGTCAATTTTACCAATTCTAGGTTTAAGTTTGTTCATTAGCCTAGTCGAAGAATTAGTCTTCCGTGGCTATACATTTACTATTTTATTAATTGATCATTCTTATTGGTTTGCTGCTACAATATCTAGCCTCATTTTTGCCCTACTACATTTAATTTGGGAAAGAAAAACAACATTACCTCAGATACCTGGATTATGGTTAATGGGAATGATTTTAGTGGCAGCTAGATTAGTTAATAATGATAGTATTTATTTAGCTTTAGGACTTCATGCAGGCTGGATTTGGGGTTTAACTTGCATCGATTCTGCCCAACTTGTAACTTACAACTATCAAAACAATTGGTTTACAGGAATTAATTGTCAACCATTAGCAGGGATGGCAGGATTATCTAGTTTAGCTTTTACTGGCTTAATTTTGTGGTTAATTATGGATAGTCAATTGTTATTTTAATTACTTTTGTATGACACTAGAACTAGTTAATTGCGGTAATACAATCTGACAAGGATTATCAACACCTTTAGATGCTTTACCAGTAGTCAATTTATTGTAATCTCCATGAGTAAGTAAATCCTCTTGACCTAACAAGCCATAATAAACCAGATAAAAAGCCATCTTTTTAGTTTCACTAAATACTTGATCACGAGCAGCTTGATGTTTCCACCATTCAGGATCGGCTATTTCTGGAGAGCTAGGAGTAGAATAAGCAGTAATTTCTAAATCCTTGCCAAATATTTGCTGGAAACTCCAGATACCTCGTCTTAAATGATAACGATCTGAAACCAAGACAATTTTATCTACAGGTTGTTTAACTTCTGTCAACTTACGTTGAAATGCTTGAGCTTCGTGATATGTACTTTCAACTAATTCGCCACAATATAAATTATCCTTTGGTACATCATATTTCTCAAAAATATCGCGATAAATTTTTAGTTGCGCTGGTTTTTCATCGATACCCGCAGCATAATAAACTGCCTTAACATTACCTTTAGTGTATAGCTGGATTAAAGTGTTGAGACGCTTCTCACTACCCGAAAGCAAAACTGACATATCGCCCGTAGGATTACTTTCCCCAGCAGCCAGCCATTTACCGTAATTTAATGCCAGAGGCTTCCAGGTGACAAGAGAAATGGCGACTAAGCCCAAACAAGAAAAAAAAGATATTTTATAGGCTTTAGGTACTTTGGCAAACAAGTTTTTCATAAATGCAGATAAAAATTACAGTTGTTAATAACTGTAAAAATTTTAAAATATATACAACTATTTAAACCAAATTTATTACATTAGAACTTCTGCCAACTGTTGAGACAGATTAATAATGCGCCCACAGCTCTCCGCGTGCCAAACTTTTAATTTATCGTTAATATTGCCAGCTACTAATGGTCCCATTAAATAAAAATTCTCATTAGCTGCAAAATTTTCGTTCATTTCAAATCCGCAGAGAGAATCATTAGGAGTGCAGATACTTTGTTGAATTAAATTTTGAATTAAGGGCGAAGTTGATTGAGTTAAATTTTGGAAGCCAGCACAGTTGATAATAACTTGAATAGGCTCAGCAAAAAGTTCTGTTTGATTACTATCAGAAGTGATAAACTCAAACCCAATTCTTCCTGTGGGTAAAGGTATAGTTTTGACAAATTTACCTTTTAAAAATTCTAGTCGTCCCTCAAATATGAGTTTATCAACTACATTGAGATAATCTTTGCCTGCACGTCTTTGAAGCTTACCAATTTCTACGCCATATTTAGTCACAAATAGTTTTTGTTCCTCAAAGCTCAAGAGGTTTAGAGCCTTAATAACTGCTTTAGAGATAACGGCATAGGTACGATTAACAGTTTCGTTTTGTTCCAAAGCAGCTTGTACATCTTGTTTGACAGCTTCTAAAATTTGTTGGGCTGTAAACTCTGAAGATTCGGCTAAAGAGATTAAATTTTGAGGAATATAGGTAGTAGGGACCGAATTATCATCGATGAGATGCGGAAATTGCCCATTCGGCGAAATAACAATAAATTTACTAATCAAGTTATTCGCTTCTGGTATGTTGTTGAGACTGTATAGGGTTTCTAAAGCACTGGCATTAGAGCCAAGAATTAAAACTTGACTTGGTTCAGAATTCTGGATTTGAGATTGCTTTAAAAACTCAAAGATTTGCTCAATATTACTATCCTGAGAAGGTTCATACATATTGGGGGTAAAGAAAACATTATTATCAGTACAATTAGCTGATTCGGTAGCTTCAAACTGCTCGAAAAAGTCCGCTTTATTAGGAGGACTACCAATAGCTAAAATAACTTTTTGGGCTAAGAGGGAAGTCTCAATTGCTTCAGAAGTTGTAAATTCGACTTGATAAGTATCCTGAAGCTTGTGAATATTAAATACTTCGGCATTAAGTAGATCGCATTTTAAGTATCCTTGCTTTTGAGCTTCTTGTAGCAGTGATTTCACCTGTTCTCTGATATACCAACCAAAAACATATCGCGGAATAAATAGCTCGTCCCAATCCCCTTGTAACATAGCTTGTTCATAGAATTGTAACCACTGCTGAGTTAGGATTCCTGGTCTTGCTTGCAGGGTCTGAAAAACGCTAGTATAGTTAGTAGTTAACCAATTAATAAAGCGATCGCGTTCAGGTTGTGGTAAAAATTCTTTTAAGGCTGTAATAATTAGAGACTGTTTGCCAGTTCTACTACCATAAGGGATTCCTGTCCAAAATTCCCCTGATTTATCGATTACTGCTACTTTAATTGCTTTAGATACTTCTGTTGGAATTGTGCTTAATTTTGCTTTTAGGCAGGTAATATAATGAATTAAGGTATAAGCGCAAGAGATTCCCGAGCCTACAATTGCCAGCTCGTAAGTTTTATTATTCTCTAAAGAATGTTGCTCTAATTGGTCAGACAGAGAATTTGAGATACTTTGAATATTTGAGGGTTGCATATTAATTAAATTATGTTAATGTTAACTGCTGTTTAAATTTTAAATATTAGTTTTATCTATTTATAGATAGTTTTTGGTGCTATTTTACTACACAGGCTAAGGAACAATTAAAATCAACAAATTAAAATTATATTAAAACTTTATGAAATATCATAATATTGTTCAACGGTTCAAATTGTGATTTAATCACATCAATTGTTAAATTTTAGTTATGGTAATGACTATAAAAATACTATAATCAGCTTTGAATTTTAAATTAACCATTTAAATTAAAATAAAATTTTTAGCTTAATTATTAGAAAATTAGAGTAATTAGCGACAAAATCTCGTAAAATGCCCTAAAAAATCTTAAGCTGCTGATAATAATTCTACAATCCTAAGATTACAATTAAATCAAACTATCAGAAACCTTAATAAACTATAAATCTAATTTTAAATTTAAGTATTTCAATTAACTAATATGTACTTATACGGAGCAGGAGGACATTCCAAAGTTATTACCGATATCCTCAATAGTCTTGGTGTTGAAGTGAAAGGCGTGTTTGACGATCAACCTGCTGGTGCAAAACTCAAAACTATGGCAATAGACTCTGGTATTCGCGTGCAGGGAGAAAGCTTTCCGAAGTTGGATGCTCCTTTAATTATTAGCGTTGGTGATAATCAGAGAAGAGCAGAATTAGATGCCATGCTTAGAATTAATGCAGAATATGGTCAGGCCATTCACGGTACAGCGATCATTTCCTCCAAAGCAACCATTGGCGAAGGGACTGTAATTCTACAAGGAGCTATTGTTCAATCTGCTGCTCAAGTGGGCAGACACGTTTTAGTTAA
Source organism: uncultured Pleurocapsa sp. (assembly GCA_964393695.1). Taxonomy (GTDB): domain Bacteria; phylum Cyanobacteriota; class Cyanobacteriia; order Cyanobacteriales; family Xenococcaceae; genus Waterburya. The sequence continues at coordinate 18,831 of CAYMWC010000019.1, read as the reverse complement.
TACCGCAGCTAGCATCGATCATGATAACGAAATTGGTGATTATGCTCATGTTTCACCCCATGCAACTTTATGCGGTCATGTCAAAGTGGGAGAAGGGACACACATAGGGGCAGGAGCAGTAGTTATTCCTTCGATACGTATCGGTAAATGGTGTACTATCGGTGCAGGAACAGTAGTAATTAGAGATATTCCTGATTATGCGACGGCAGTAGGTAATCCTGCTAGGATTATTAAGTTTAGAAAGCCTCCATTTGAGGACAAACTACATAAGCTGCACTGAAGGCAAAAAATGTAAAATAAACGACAGACACCACATCAAATTTATCAGTAGCAATTGAGCATATGAGTAAGGGAACATTATTCGATAAAGTTTGGGATTTACATACTGTTGGTACATTACCTTCTGGTCAGACTCAACTATTGATTGGTTTACATCTAATTCATGAAGTAACCAGTCCCCAAGCTTTTGCCATGCTACGAGAAAGAAATCTGCAAATTTTATTTCCTGAAAGAACAGTAGCTACAGTAGATCATATTGTACCGACAGATAATCAAGCTCGTCCCTTTGCTGATGAATTGGCAGAAGAAATGATGCAGGCTTTAGAAAAAAACACTAAAGACTATGGAATCAGATTTTACAACGTTGGTTCTGGTAATCAGGGAATAGTACACGTTATTGCCCCTGAACAGGGTTTAACTCAACCAGGTATGACTGTCGCTTGTGGTGACTCCCATACTTCCACTCATGGAGCATTTGGCGCGATCGCTTTTGGGATTGGTACATCTCAAGTAAGGGATGTTTTGGCTTCTCAAACTTTGGCACTGGCTAAATTAAAAGTCCGTAAAATAGAAATTAACGGTAAATTGCCTTATGGTGTTTTTGCCAAAGACGTTATTCTGCATATCATTCGTCAACTTGGTGTCAAAGGTGGTGTAGGTTATGCCTACGAATTTGCAGGTTCTACTTTTGAAGCCATGAGTATGGAAGAGCGAATGACTGTCTGTAATATGTCGATTGAGGGGGGAGCGCGCTGTGGTTATGTTAACCCTGATGAGACAACTTTTGCTTATCTTAAAGGTCGAGATTTTGCTCCCCAGGGGGAAGCTTGGGATAAAGCTGTTCAATGGTGGCAGAGTATTCGTAGTGATGACGATGCAGTTTATGATGATGTGGTAACTTTTGAAGCAGCCGAGATCGAACCCACTGTAACCTGGGGGATTACTCCTGGACAGGGTTTAGGTATCAGTGAAACGATTCCTACTGCTGACGAGCTATCTCAGGGCGATCGCGCGATCGCCGAAGAAGCTTACAGCTATATGAAATTAACTCCAGGCAAACCTATTAAAGGTACAAAAATTGATGTCTGTTTTATTGGTAGTTGCACTAACGGCAGAATTAGCGATTTAAGAGAAGCAGCCAAGGTAGCTAAAGGACATCATGTAGCCTCAGAGGTAAAAGCCTTTGTTGTACCAGGATCAGAAAGAGTCAAACAGGAAGCTGAAGCAGAAGGTTTAGATTTAATCTTCAAACAAGCAGGATTTGAATGGCGAGAACCAGGTTGTTCTATGTGTTTGGCAATGAATCCTGATAAACTACAAGGCGATCAAATTAGTGCTTCTTCTTCTAATCGCAATTTCAAAGGTCGTCAAGGTTCATCTACTGGTAGAACTCTGCTAATGAGTCCAGCAATGGTAGTAGCAGCAGCAGTCAAAGGTCAAGTTACTGATGTTCGAGAACTGATGATTAAATAATTAACTGACAAGGAAGTAGGAAGTAGGAAATAGGAAGTAGCTACGCAAATAGTAAATTAAACTTTTGACTTTTGACTTTTGACTTTTAGGCGTTGCTGATTGAATGTATGAAACCGAAAGTTATACTGTTTCTAGTTTCTAGTTTCTAGTTTCTTACTTCTTATTTCTTATTTCTTATTTCTTATTTCTTATTGACTCCTTTTCTTAGATTACTAAAGTAATTAATTTACTGTCATACTTCGATTCAGCAACGCCGACTTTTAATTATGCTACTTGCCATTATTTTGAGTTTACTTTTAATCAGTAATTGGCTATTAACCATAACCTTAGTATATGTCCCCTTAAATTTGATCTTTTGGCTACAATCTCTTGTTTACTGGGGTTTAGCTTTGCTAATTTTAGCTTTCTTAGCTTGGTGTGTGGGCGAAGATTAAGTTACTCCTAAGTCTTGTCAACTGCTTTTAGTGCTGCTTCTGCTGCTCTTTTTTCGGCTTCTTGTTTACGGCGATCTGTACCCACACCATATACTTGACCTAGAACTGATACTTGGGCTGTGAATTGTTTGGCATGATCTGGGCCTGATTCAGCAATAATTTGATACTCTGGTGGGGTTTGAAAGTTAGCTAATGCCCATTGCTGGAAACGGTTTTTACTATCAATAAAGGTTGCTTGAGGCTGCTTGAGATGTTGTTGAGTATCAGTATCAGGGTTACAAGTATTTTGAACTAATTTAGCTGCTAGAGGCTGAAAAATTTCTAAAATATAACGGCGCACTGGTTCAATACCTGCGTCTAAGAAATATGCTCCCAAGGTAGCTTCAAAAGTATCATTGAGTAAAGAAGGATTGTTTCTACCTCCATCTTTAGCCGCCCCATTCCCTAAACGCATTAATTCTCCTAAACCTAATTCTGCGCCGAGTTTCCCCAACTGTTGTTCATCGACTAATCGCGATCGCAAATGGGTAAGTTGTGCTTCATTAATAGTCGGATACATTTGATAGAGCATTTGGGCGACTACAAAACCTAAAACTGCATCTCCCAAAAATTCTAGACGTTCATTATCTTCTCCTGCTTCGGGATGTTCATTTACATACGAACGATGAGTTAATGCCAGATTAAATAGGGCAGGATTGTTAAATAATGGTAATTTGTGCTTCATGTTTTACCTAATTACCTTCGATTTCTATAGGGAAAGAGCAAAAGTTTTTTATTAACTTTTATAACAAAATTCATAAATAAACTCTTGCAAGCAGAAGTAACTAATAGGACAGAACTTAAGTTTTGGGTCGGAAACAAGCCATTATCAATGACGAACAGCAATAAGTTTGAGCGAGAAAGACATAAGCTAATTCAAAAGCTGTTATATCAAGTTCAAACTGGCAACGATCTTAAGCAGAAAGAAACTGGCATCAATCAGATTGTGATGCTCATTTTGCGATCGCGACCATTATGCCGTCGGTTTAATGGTACTCCGTTAACAGGAGTTTATCAGGAAATATATAATCAAGCTAAAGAGCAGTTAATTAAGTATCTTCATCAGTATTTAGTAGTAAAGAATCTGGCTATAAATTATCGAGAATCAGAAATTTTAGAATCACTTCACCCATCTTATCTATATAGATTACAGACTCAAATTTTTAAACAGCTACTTGATGATACTCAATTAAAAAAAATGGGTTTAACTGCTCAAAAGTATTTATTGAATAGTGAGCTGAGAAGTTATGCTTTAACCGAATTAATCAAAGCCATTCAATTATCGGGAAAATTATGTCGTCCCCATACCCAAAAATTTTCCTCCAATTTATATCAAATGCTATATGAAGAAGCCTTAACAGAAACTTTTAGTTATATATGTCTTAATATTGATCTCTATGATCCAGAACGCGGTAATCAGAAATTCATGAATTGGGTTAATTTTAAATTAGATAAAACAATTCTAAAATGTTATGAACGCTATAAAAAATATACTCAATACGAGTTATATTCTTGTCAAGATTTAGAGCAAATTAGACAACCACCAATCACTGTAGATTTAGCTCCATTACTTAGAGATTACTTAAGCCAAGATCCAGAGGAAATGTTTTGTACAGTTTATATTAGAAATAGACCAGATGCTAATTTTAGCACGATTGCTCTAGCTAAATTTTCAGGTCAAAGTTGGGAGATAATGTCTCAGCAATTAGATATTCCAGTTTCCACCTTAAGTAGTTTTTATAATCGCTGGTGTCGTCGTTTTGCTCCTCTGTTAGCAACAAAATTAAAAAAATATTTGTAAGACATAGAGCATAAAAAAAGAATAAAATCATGTACAGTAAATCTGAGATATTGCCCATTACCATTCCTTTAATAACTCGTGTTAAAGCTGAACAATTTCGTCGTTATCAAGTTCAAACAAATAAAGCGAAACAAGTCTATCTCAATACCTTGGCTGTCTCAGTAGTAAATTCGTATCTTAATTTAATTGGTTGGTCAACCAATCTCGAAGCTAGCGATAGTTGGAATCCTATATTACAAACCATGATGGATGTTGCTGATCTGTTGATTCCTAATTATGGTAAATTGGAATGTCGAGTAGTTTTAGATGATCAAGAAACGGTAACTATCCCTCCTGAAGTTTGGTCAGAGAGGATTGGTTATGTTGTTGTCAAGTTCAATAAATTTTTAGACCAGGCTGTAATTTTAGGGTTTATTCGTCAAGTAAGACAAGTAAAATTACCTTTAACTCAACTAGAACCTTTAGCTAAATTTCCTACTTATCTCAGTCAACAAAAACGTTCTCTTCCTGTTGAATCTATCAACATTAGTCAATGGTTTTCAGGTATGTTAGATCAAGGTTGGCAACAACAAGAAGAGTTATTTCCCCCAACGGTAGCTTTAAATTGCAAAACTAGGCAATTAGTCAAGGGAACAGTTGAACAACGATCTCCATCAGTTACTTGTGTTAAGTTAGTCGAGCTAATACCAATCAGACAGATAACTTTAGCACTAATTTTAAACATACAATCGCAAAGTCAAAAAGAATTTGATATTTTGATTACAGTATGTAATAACCAGATTCACGATTACTTACCTAATGGACTAGAGTTAGTAATTTTAGATGAAATTCAGCATCCAGTAATGCTTGCCCAAGCAAATGACATAACTACGATTGAGTTTTATTTTAGTGGCAAACTGGGAGAAAATTTTAGTGTTGAAATGTCTTTGGAAGAAAATACCAAAGTAGAAAGCTTTATTATTTAGTCAAGAATAACTATTGATTAATTTCTGACTTCTGACCTCTGACTTCTGACTTCTGACTTCATTCAGTATGGCGGTAACAAACGATAAAAGCCATGAAACAGAATAACAATTAAAAACAGAAGATTACGAACAGGAATTGCATAAATTGCCAAGGGTAACGGAGGCTGAGATATACCATCTCTAACACTTTGAGCTAATCGTTCTCCTAAAGACTCAATCCAAATAATACTACGAGGAAAATCTACAACATCGTCTAACCACTTTCTGGGAATACCTGCAACTCCAACCGATGCCCCAATAATTCCCCCTAAAATAGCTGCGGTAGTATCTGTGTCTCCTCCTAAATAAATGATTTCTCGTACCCCTTGGGAGTAACTATCTTGATTTCTGAGCCAAACTTGAATAACTACAGCAACAGTATCGTACATATAACCACTAATGCCACGATTATTGTTAGTCAATTTAGAAGCAAAAGTAACTCCCGACTCTTGTTGATCAGCACTAAGACAAACTTGCTCAATCAAGGTTAAAAAGACCGTGGTTTCAATGATAAGTGATTTTGTAGTCGAGTTAATTAAATATTTTTGTAAAGTCTGATAATACTCTTGAGGTTGTACCAAAGATTTACAGGAGGCTAAATAAGCAGCAACGGCTATAGCGATCGCTCCTAATTCAGCTTTAGGATGATTGTGGGTAATAATCGTCGCTTTATTCACTAAAGCCAGAAGTTGAGGTGGATTGTCTCCATAGCACACCCCAATAATTGCACTGCGCATGGCTGCACCATTACTGGCTGAATTTACCCCACTTGTTTGAGGTGTATAACCCACTAAGAGTTTAAAAGTTGATTTTAGGGTACTTAAACCAATACCTGCGGGTAGTCCTAATAACCAAAATCGCAATTGCCAAGCCAAATAATGAGCAAATTTAGCAGTATCCCCGCTAGAACGGAGTAAAGATTGCGCTACCATACAAGTATGCTCAGTATCATCAGAAATCATCCCTTTATTCAAAATAAAAGCATGACCTTGAATCGGCGTATGAGCTTGATAAATTCGATTTCTTGATAACTTTTCATAAGGAAGACCTAAAGCATTACCCACTGCTGTACCTAGAAGACAGCCGATAATAGATTCTCGTTTGCGATCGCTTCTGTGTACACGACTAGCGTAATCACTCATATCACACCAACCATAGCAAAAATACCAGTAACAATACTTAACTTTTGGCTCTTAAATAACTAACAAATAATAAACATTGTGTTGTGAGCTACAAATTTTCCTAAGATATACAGAATAATAATTAGACTAAATTAATTGTGGCAAAAATTAGCTTTTAACAAACGATAGAATAATTAAACAAGAATGTTGAAGCTTTTGATCTTTATGGTATTTTCTTCAAAAGTTGCATTCAATAAGCGATCCGAAGGCTACGCGATAGCGTAATCGTGTCAGCATAAGTGATTAGTGTAATCGCCAGCAATAATTAGAAGTTAATTATGAGTGATGCCATCTATGCCAACCCAGGATTTGATTTTTATCCCTTTCAGGATACTGAACTTCTTGAACATTTAGGATTTCTGCCTGGCTTCAAAGAGCTTTTGATGATGCGTCAAGTTCACGCACTAGAACACGCTACTGTTTGGATGTTGAGCAATCCAGCCAACTCAAAAATCACAAATACAAAATTATCTACCAGTTATTTATCTGCCGACAACGAAACTATCGGCGGTTTGTCCACAGAAAAAGGATTTTATCTGTATGGTGATATTAATCCCTTGACACTAAGAAAAGCTGTCATTTCCGCTCTAAACCTTCTGCAACAAGGAGAATGGAACTTGGCGCTACATCCTCGTTGTGGCACTAACTCTTCTGTAGCAATGATGCTTACCGCAGGGATGGCAATCACAGCACATCTGACTTTACCGCGAGAACCAATTCATCAGTTATTGGGTATGGGACTAGCCACCCTGGCTGCCAACTATCTTGCTCCCGATATTGGAATGTATGTGCAGAAATATATTACTACTGCTATTCCTTTTAATCTTAAACTCAAAAATATAACCAAAATTGTCGATAAATCTGGCAATTCTGGCTATTTTGTACGCTTGGATTGGATTCAATAATTGATAATTGTCAATCTACTGTCCCACAGTATTACTATTACTGGGTAAAGAAAAGTCAATTCCTAGTCCGCGATCATAGATTTCAATATCCCATTGTCCAAAACGATTACCTTCAAAAGTCACAAAACGCCCATTGCCACTAATACTAGGATTACGTACTTCGCCAATAAAATTCTTAGTCAAATTTTGGCTTTTTGCCCTTAGGCGATCATACAAAAAAATATCAGTTTTACCTAGTTGTTCGGACATATAGACAATGTAGCGTCCGTCGGCACTAAGATCTCCTTGAGACTGTATACTACCTGGTTGATTTAATCCAGGTAGAGTAATTAAACGGCGACGCTGCAAATCATAAAGGAAAATACTGCGTTTAGCATTGCGATCGCTAGTATAAATTAGATAACGACCGTCGTGGGAAAAATGAGAATATCCTTCGGCAGCAGAAGAATTAAGTGTAGCGTTTATGATTTGTGTTGGGGGCGTAATGTAACCAGAATCCTCACAACCACCTATAATTATTAAGGTTGCCCAAGCCAATTTAATTAATTGTGGTTTAAGATACCATCTCATTACAGTCTAAGCTTGGACTGATTTCTGGTAAAGAACAGCAATTAACATTATCAATACATACTTTACCCCACTGCAAAGACCAGCGCACTAACTCTACACGATTGCCTGTACCAGTTTTCTTGAGAATATTACTAATGTGGTTATCAACAGTCCTTTTACTGATTTCCAATTCTTGAGCAATTTTATGGTTGCTTAAACCAGCTACCACTAACTCAACAATTTCTAGTTCTCGCATTGACAATAATGCTTCATGACTAAGTTTCTCAGTTTCCATTATTATTACCTAGTACATTTACTTACTACTTTATCTATTGTAGAAGGTAATGTTTCTACCTAATTACCTATCAAGCTATAAATAAAGTATTCCTTAATAATCAATCTTAGTGACGTAAAAAACAGAAAACTGTTGCCTAATATAGCTTAAGATTATATACAAATTGTTACTGCTATATGTATTGATTTCAGTATTCAACTTGCTAAGGGATATTTCTTCTTAATTCTTTCTTTAGAAATCTCAAGTAATTCTATATAGTTAATTCCAATTAAAGCTGTTGTAGGTGCGAAGCGTCAGACTTGACAGTTATTTCAATAGATAAATTTATTAGCGTCGTTCCCAATTTGAATAGTCGCACTATCTTTGATTTGAGATTTTTTTTACTCCTTGTCTAATCTTTCGTATTTAGATAGTACACTTCACACTACATATTTCACCAAGTAAATTAACTAATAGTTACAACTTTAAGCATCTCTAAGTAGATTTTTGACTAAATTATCTTTAACCATCATTTGACGAAACATTTCTAACAAATATTCTTGAGCTTGTTCTTTGCTCAGACTTTGTACCTGTTCTTGAAGTACTTTTAATTTGAATTGTTGTTCTAAGCTCAATTGCGCTGATAAATCCATTGGCTTCACTCCTTTAATTCAAAAGATGTTTCCTTGCTTAAAACAACAGTTTTATATGGGGTTACATCTTAATTTTTTATCAATTTAGCACTCTGGACTATAAAATGTCTACAATGTCAAGCATTAATTAATTAAAGAAACAAAAAGTTATAAAATACTTATAGTAAAAAAGTATTTTTGGTGTATTTTGATGCGGAAAAAATTTTAAAATCAACTAGGAACAAGTACCGCTTGAACGGTAACTAAAGAAAGATAAACTGCGATAATAAAAGCTATAACCAGAAATTATTAGGACTATGAATTCAATCAAAGACGCAAAAGAATTTTTTCAACAAAGCGCAGGGAGGTGGAGATCGCAACGCACAACTCATCATTTACCATTCAGAAGAGCAGAAAGTGGTGGTTCAGATATCAATGTTGAATTTCTCAATGCTGACGACGAAAAAATAGTCGCAATATGTCAAATGCACGATGTCGATCCCAAAACAGCGATAGGAGGTGCGTATGTTAGTTGGGATGGCTCAATGGCATGGGACAAAGAAAACGAAGACCACAAAGGAACAACTGTCTTTGCCTTAATTCCTGACGAAAATAATCCCCGAAAAGGTCAATTACTCCGAGAAAGAGGGTATGCAGAAATCGTACCTGTAGCGGGAGAATATGAAATGGATGCAGACGATGGACTGGTCTTAATTACCGAATACGATACCATGAGTATCATTGAACGTTTTTGGTTTGTTAATCCTGATTTACGTTTACGTAGCAGCACCGTGAAAAGATTTGGTGGATTTAACACTGCTACTTTCTGTACCGAATCTCGCGTTAAGGAAATTACAGCCACAAATAACTCAGAGAATAGCCAAGACAGTAACATCAAAGCCTTTGCTATCTCAGGCTGGTAATTAACGCAAGTTGTTAAAGTTAAATAATTAAGTTAGCCAAAATAAACTAATAACTCTGTAAT
>CAYMWC010000019.1:0-9265 GCA_964393695.1 uncultured Pleurocapsa sp. | reverse complement strand
ATTCTCAGCCCCCATCTACCGTATGATTGGGACTAAGAATCTTAATATATTGCACAATAGACGGAGGTTTAAACTTGTCTATTCCCTTATTGGGCTATAAGCCTAGCTCTCGAAATGTTCGTGTCGCAGGATACGAAATTGGAGGAGATGAACAACCCAAAATTTATTCAGCCGAGAATTTACTTTCTTTGACTGAAATGAATGATTTGATCGAGGCAGCATATCGTCAAATCTTTTTCCATGCTTTTCGTTCAGATCGTGAAAGATTTTTAGAATCACAATTACGTAATGGTCAAATTACCGTGCGTGATTTTATTCGAGGACTTTTACTATCTGAAACTTTTAAAAACAGCTTCTACGAGAAAAACAGCAACTATCGCTTTGTTGAACAGTGCGTCCAAAGAGTTTTAGGACGTGATGTCTATAACGAAAGAGAAAAAATTGCTTGGTCAATTAAAGTAGCTACCAAAGGTATTGAAGGATTTGTTGACGAACTGCTAGACAGTGAAGAATACATCGAAAGCTTTGGTTACGACACTGTACCTTACCAACGCCGTCGGGTACTAGCTAGTCGCGATCAAGGTGAGCGTCCTTTTAATATTACTTCTCCTCGTTATGACGAATACTATCGTGCTATTTTGGGCTTTCCCCAAATTATTTGGCAGAGCGAAGTGCGTCGTTATACTCCTCAAGAAGCAAAACCCAAAGCTGGAAGTCCCGCTTTGTATTTGAATATGGCTCGTAGTTTACCTAGCAGAGCAAATTCTCCTAGTACAACTTCAGTAACTAATATCGACTACTTATCTAAAGTGCCTTACCGCCAAACTACTTAGTTAAATAATTAAGCCAGTTTACTAGTCATATACACCCCAGAGGGAGTTGTAAATTAGCAGAATAGTTTGATAAAAATTATGTTGTTAATTTATGACATCCCTCTTTTTAACAGTCATCAGTCATCAGTTACTCAAGTAATAAGTAATGAGTAATGAGTAATGAGTAATGAGTAATGAGTAGCAAGCTAAAAACTAAAAACTAAAAACTTTGAAACTTAAAATTAGTAAACAGTAGTTAATTATTGGCTTCTATTACGTAAGACTTGCAGGAGTTTGGTGAATTCTGGGGGTAAAGGTGCGATCGCTTCAATTAAATTCCCTGAGATGGGATGCAATAGTGATAATTGTCTTGCATGAAGAGCTTGACCAGATAAATTAACTTTTAGAGAACGATTTGAGCCATAGATAGTATCACCCAGTAATGGATGTCCATGATAACTAGAATGAACTCGAATTTGATGCGTACGTCCTGTTTCCAAGAGAAATTGCATCAAAGTGTAGTTACCGATTCTTTCCAGAATTTGCCAATAAGTAACAGCTTCGCGTCCACCTTGTTCAAGGGGAATTATTGCCATCTTTTGGCGATCGCTTTTATGACGACCAATAGGTAAATCAATTTTGCCTGTTTCAGTAGGGAAAGACCCATAAACCACTCCCCAATATTCCCGTCTAGCAGTTTTAGCTTTAATTTGTGCCTGGAGATTTTGATGAGCGCGATCGCTTTTCGCCACAACAATTGCACCAGTGGTATCTTTATCCAAACGATGCACAATTCCTGGTCTTTCTACTCCCCCAATCCCTGCTAAAGTCGGACAATGATAGAGTAAAGCATGAACGAGTGTACCTGTATAGTGTCCTGGTGCAGGATGAACTACCATACCTGTGGGTTTATTGATAATAATCAGATGCTCATCTTCATAAAGAATATCTAAAGGGATATTCTCAGGAGTTAAATCAAGTTTTTCGGGTTCGGGAATAGTTATGTGGAGATGATCACCAGGACTAACTTTAATCTTTTTATTGTTGCAAACTTGATGATTTAACCTGACGTTACCATCTTCAATTAGCTTTTGAATACGAGAGCGAGAAATATCAGTCAGTTGTTCTGATAACCAGCGGTCTAGGCGATAACCCTTCGGGCTTGCACTCGAATGGGTGTACGCTTCGCGATCGCTTTTCTCTGTTACCTGTAGTTTGATTTCTTGAATAATAATTTCGTTTTTAATATTATTGGTCTGTTAAATAATAGATGGGTTGAGGTAAGTTATTAGTTTTTAGTTTTTAGTTTAAGAACTTATTACTAATTAGAATTTTTCCTCACTCTTTGTTGTTTGCTCTTTAAAAAGTAAAGCGATCGCACTCAATTCCAGTAGCAAGGCAGCGATCGCAGTTGAGGTCAGTTTTAGTAGCCAACCGTCTGTTTTCCCAAATAATCCTGCTACCCCACTTAAATAAGCGGAAACAATGTCGGTGAAATCAATAGCGATACAAGCAATTAACAGCATCTTGACTGTATCTCTATCTGCTAAGACAACTAATATTGAAATCACTATATCTCTAATTGCCCAGGCACGAATAGCGTATGGCATTTGTGGATTAGATGATAAAGAAATTCCCACTTCTTCCATAAACCATTGGGGTGCTGCATAGCCTAATGCACTTAAGCCAAAGCGAATTATACACATCAGCCCGATTAATAAAGCAATATACCAAACTTGATTTCTCATTTTTTATCTATTTCTTGATTTTTAAAACAAGTTTCGTTAGCAGTTTTAGCTATGATGTTAGATGGCATCAAATTTTTATCTTAGTGTGTATGTAGTGAATTACGCATCTATGCTTTTTGACTTTTAACTTTTGACTTTTAATTTTTAACTTTTGACTGATGACTAGTGTAACTAAATCTGCCTACAGCGATCGCCAAATTGTAGCTTGGCTCAGAGGTTTATATACCATTGCCCTTGCAGATGGAGATTACGATCCTAAAGAACAAGAACTCATTACCCAACTTACAAGAGATTTAGCCGATCTTGATGATGTTCATAGTTTAGATAAAATTACCCCCGAAGAACTAGCTGCTAGCTTGGGTAAAGAACCAGAAACTGCTGAAAATTTCCTACGCACTGCCGTACTAGTAGCTGTAGCCGATGGACTTTATTCTGCTCCTGAATATGAACTGTTACATCAATTTAGTGAAGCACTAGAAATTGAAGTTGAAGCTCTCAAATCTTTAGAAAATACTTTATATAGACCAGAGGCAGCAGAAACATCTACAGGGACAGCTTCTCCTTTGACTCCGCAACCTGGAAAATTTAAATATAACGTGGATGTACTGCATCCTGTTAAAGATTGGCTAGATGAGATGGAAATCAAAGATCCGCGTCTAGCTCGCTTTGTCTGTAAGGTAATACCACCCCAGTGTCCTTTTGAGCGTGATATTAATTTATTTGGGCGGAAAATTGCTCATATTCCGCCTCTTTGTAAGCTCAATCCTTTGTATGAGCAGTTTACAACCTTACGTTTTCGCTCATTATCCTATTTAGCTGATGAATGTGGCGAAGATGTTACTAAATACGTTCAGTGATTAACCTTAAATGCAATTTATTGATTTAGCAGAAATAGAAGTTGTGGCGGGTAAAGGTGGCGATGGGATAGTTGCTTTCCGTCGGGAAAAATATGTCCCTGCTGGAGGCCCTGCGGGGGGTAATGGTGGCTGGGGAGGTTCGGTAATTTTAGTAGCCTCCGAGCGTTTACAAACCCTGCTAGACTTTCGCTATGCCCGTATTTTTAAAGCAGCAGATGGTCAAAAAGGCGGACCTAATAACTGTACGGGAGCAAAAGGTAGCGATCGCTTGATTGAAGTCCCCTGTGGTACTGTAATTTCTGATGCTGATACAGGAGAAATCATTGGTGATTTGACCCTTCCAGGAGAAACCATTTGTGTTGCAAAAGGCGGTAAAGGTGGTCTTGGTAACAAGCATTTTCTCAGTAATAGTAATCGCGCTCCTGAATATGCTCTACCAGGGTTAGAAGGAGAAACTAGACGTTTACGCTTGGAATTAAAGTTAATTGCAGAAGTAGGAATTATTGGCTTGCCCAATGCTGGTAAATCTACCCTAATTTCTTCTTTATCCTCAGCCAAACCTAAGATTGCTGACTATCCTTTTACTACCCTTGTACCGAATCTGGGAGTAGTGCGTAAACCTACAGGAGACGGTACTGTATTTGCTGATATTCCTGGGTTAATCTCTGGTGCTTCTGAAGGTATTGGTTTAGGTCATGACTTTTTACGCCATATTGAACGAACTCGCGTGTTACTTCATTTAATTGATGCTACCGCCGATCACCCCATTGCCGACTATCAAACTATTCAACAGGAATTAGAAGCCTATGGACAGGGATTGCCAGAACGCCCTCAAATTGTTGCTTTGAACAAAATAGATGCCGTTGATGCAGAGATTTTAGAATTGATTAGCTCGGAGTTACAAGAACTGACTACTGTACCAATCTTTACTATTTCGGCAGTGACTCGTCAGGGATTAGATAATTTAATGCAAACAATTTGGGCAATTTTGGATAGTGAAGAGGTAGTACTACTACGCGGAAGTAATAGGTAATAAGTTTTGAGTTTTGAGTCTTTAGTTTTTAATTCAAGAATACTAAGAACTAATAACTTATAATTAAAACCCAGGATCAATCAGCAACCTTGGATATTGAGTAGCCAAAATGGCTGCTTGGGTGCGATCGCGCAAGTTTAATTGACTAAGAATGCTAGTAACATGGGCTTTGACTGTTCTTTCAGAAATGTATAGTTCTTGGGCAATTTCTTTATTACTTGCTCCTTTAGCAATCAAAGATAAAACTTCTTTTTCTCTCGGAGAAAGGGCTTGTAAAGTCTGGGATAATTCTTTAGAAGGGAAATTGTACTGAAATGAGCGAGTTAAAAATTTTTGAAATAAACCAGGCCCTAGTTGAGTATAACCTTTAGTTGCAGTCCTGATCGCCGATGCGATTTCTTCGATAGCTGTATCTTTTAATAAATAACCTTTAGCCCCAAATTGCATGGCTTTGGTAATATATTCATCATCATCGAAGGTGCTTAATACCAAAACCGAGATCGAACTAAATTTTTCTGAGAGCTTTTTAATTGCAGCTACCCCATCCATGACAGGCATCCGCACATCCATTAAAATCAAATCAGGTTGTTCGGGGGTATCATAAAGTTGTTCGACTAGAGCGATCGCAATTTTGCCATTTTCCGCTTCACCAACTATCTGGAAATCTGCTTGAGATTCTAGTAAACTTCTTAACCCCTGTCGAATAATTTTTTGGTCGTCTACAAGCAAAATGCGAATCATGGTCATTGGCATCGGTGACAAGTTAAGATTAATTGTTAAGCATCAGTTAAGTAAAGTTAGCTGAAAAAATAATCAAAAGAAATAGTTCCTTTTTCTTTAGCTTCTATTAAAGCTTGATGACTATCATCTAAATCTTGTTGATTTTCTGTAGCTTCTTGTATTTGCTTAATTTTTAGAAACCTTACAAAGTCTAAAATTTCGTTGAGCAATGGTTCTGAGGTTCCTTCTAATTCTTGAACTATTAAATCTTTTGTGTTCATTTGTGTCTATCTGTATTTATCTCTATTTGTTAATAATTTGAAATTTAAGACAATCGCTACGGAAACTTGGTTCAATTTTCCCACTTCATTACTCTCTTTACAATTTATCAACTAGGGGAATAGTAGCAATAACGTGACAACCTTTGCCTGGGAGACTAAATAAAGTAAATTTTCCTCCTAAAGCAGTCGTTCTTTCTCGCATTCCTTGAATTCCAAATCCTGTGGTATTTTCTTGGGGGTCAAATCCCGTGCCATTATCTTTAATTTGTACTTCTAAATAATTAACTACTAATTGTAGTGAAATCTTGACCTCTGTTGCCTCAGAATGTTTGATCATATTAGTTAAGGCTTCTTGGATGATGCGATAAACTGTTGAGGTAGTTTCATTTGGTAAAAAATCGGGAATATCGCTGTGGTAATGAAAGTTAATTTCAGTACGATCTTGTAAATCTTTGACTAGTTCAGCGATCGCAACTTTTAAGATTTTTCCCTGTAAAGGATCAGATCTTAAGGTAGCTACAGAATGACGTACATCTTGTAGTGCATGAGAACCCAGTTTTTTGGCTTCTGCTAAAAATGTTTCGGTGCGATCAAGATTAGAACGTAGATATAATAAGGCATTAGCTAATTGAATATTTTGAGCCGTCAGAGAATGACCTAAAGAATCATGAATTTCACGAGCGATGCGATTACGTTCTTGTAACATAGCCCTATCTTCAATTAATAAAGCATATTTCCGTAGTTGTTTGTTGACAGTTCCTAATTCTTGTCGCGATCGATATTCAGACATCAAGGCATTAACTAATACAAAAACAAATACTGTAATTAGGCAAAATAATATAGTTATATTCATTGCCATATTAATAATTAAAGCTTTTAATTGCCCTTCATTAGAATAAAGCTGATAGATGATTTCTGGTTTTATACCTGGAGTAATAATTGCAGGAACTTGCTGTACATTTAAATTACTAAAACTATTTTTAACTACTAGATAGAGAGAACCCAAAAACCAAGATAGCGAGATAGTTGCGACTATAAAAGAACCAAGTATTTTGAAAGTAAGACAGCCTCTAATTACCATGATTAGTAATAAAGGTAGAAAAAGACGGAGATTTGTTTCGCTACTAATTTCCGTCAAAGCAATCAAGATGAATCCTAAGCCAATATAAATAATATTTCCCCAATGTTTATCGTTTGGTTGATATATTCCTAGAATCAAAAAAGCGATCGCAAATAAAAATGATACAGGAGAAAAATCGGAATTAATTGCAGGAAAAAACGGTGGAATTTTTAGGGGAGGTAAAGGTAGATTGCGAGAACGAAATTGTCCTAAAATACTGATAATAAATAAAATCCACTCTAAATAAAGCAACAATCGTAGAGGATGGGCTTTGAGTCGATGGGAATAGGACATCATTAAAATAGTCTTGCCAAATAAATTATCTGGTTGAGAAATAGGTAATGGGTAATGAGTAATAAATAATATCCTAAAATTGCGTATCAATCCTATGTACTAAAGTCCCAATTTTAGTATTTGTTTTCTGTACTAAAGTCTGATGTCAATTTAGGACATTAGATCAAAGTCAACAAGAGCAGAATTTTTTAGTATCAAGGCAGTAATTTAACTTAATAGCAAGATTGATTGATGCTAGCTAAATTTTTTTCTCTCAGAATCTTCAGTACTTTTATCGCAGTTGTTTTGATGTTCTTAGTTATAACAACAAGAGTAGCAAATAGCAGCGAGGAAATTGATATGTCTCAACTAACCTGCACAGAATTTTTAGAAATGGATAGAATGCCACAAGTAATGAGCCTGGTTTGGTACAACGGTTTTGCTGCTCAAAAACGAGGCACTTTTGTGTTTACACCAGATCGCGATAATCTTTCCGAGCAAAAAGATTCTCTGACAACTGCTTGTGAGGCGAGCGAAAATGACTTGGTGGTAAGACAATTGCCAACTATTTTTAGTTATTAGTTATTGGTCACTTGCTAATTCTAATAATACTTTTATATATGAATAAGATTTCTGATTCATCAATCGAAGAGTCTGAATTAAAAGAGCCAGATTTGTCTTTACTAGATAAAAAATCTGATCAAACAGAGATTACCCGAAGAGTACGCTACGCGATCGCGCTTGCTACTAAAAAGCGATCGCACTGGATAATCATAATCTTAATCGCCTTGATTATTTCAGGCGCAGGTATCTATCTTATGTCTCGTCGTCAGGATATGCAGCCAAATATTGAATCTCTTACAGTGCCAGTACAAACTCAATCCCTTACAGTTCGCTTGGAAGCTAGTGGCAGTATTGAACCGATTACATCTGTTAATATCAGTCCTAAAAATACTGGTAGATTAACTGCACTCTATGTTGAACAAGGAGACACAGTAAAAGCTGGACAACTATTAGCCAGAATGGACTCAGCTAATTTGACAGCCGAACTAGCCCAGGCGCAAGCAGAATTAGCTCAAGCTAAAGCAGAATATACTAAAATCCTTAATGGTAATCGCCAAGAAGCCATTGCCAGAGCGAAATCTCAAGTATTATCAGCACAGGCGCAAGCGGATTTGAGTGCTAAAAGACTAGAAAAAAACCGTTGGCTGGCACAAGAAGGTGCGATCGCTCAATTAACTTTAGACGAATATATCAGCACAGACAAAACCGCCCGAGCCAGTTTAGCCGAAGCCCAGGAACAATTACGAGAACTGGAAAACGGCTCACGTCCAGAAGATATCGAACAATCTAAAGCCAAAGTAGCAGCAGCTAAAGCCAAGGTAGATTTAGCTCAAACAGAACTCGAAGATACGGCGATTTACGCCCCTTTTGACGGCATTATTAGCCAAAAATATGCCACAGTTGGGGCAGTTGTCACTCCTAACGTCTCCGCTTCTACTACTTCTTCTGCTACCTCCTCCTCGATCTTGTCTATTGCATCGGGATTAGAAGTTAATGTTAATGTCTCCGAAGCCACTATTGCCCAAATTGAACCCAATCAAACAGTAGAAATTGTCGCGGAGGCTTATCCCTACCGTACTTTTCAAGCTCGAGTCAAACAAATTGCCCCTGAAGCGATCATTGAAAATAACGTTACTTCCTTTGAAGTCAAAGTAGAACTGATTACAGGACAAGCGGAATTGCGATCAGGAATGAATGTTGATGCGATTTTTGTCGGTAAGAAAATCGCCAATGCTTTAACCATTCCCACAGTAGCGATTACCACTAACCAAGGTGAAATCGGCGTTATGGTACTAGGCGATCGCGGAGCGTTCCTGGAGGGAAATCGCCGAAGGCGTGGCGAAGCCAATCGCAATAAAGCCCAATTTAAACCCGTTAGAGTTGGTTTTAGTGAAAATGGTCAAACTCAAATTATTCAAGGTTTAACATCAGGCGATCGCGTTTTCATTGATTTTCCCGCTGGGCAAGCTCCTTTGAGAACAGGATTGCCTTAAAAATCCAGAAAATATTCACTAACAACTAAAATCATGAAACTTAAATTTCTCTCTCTAGTTACTGCTATTAGCATCACAACAACACCAACTGTGGCGAAGGTTTCCATAGAAAAACCAAATTCTCTACTCGCTCAAAATCTACCTAGTGAAGAACAATATGGCAATTACCTTAGTCCCGTACACAGAAGCGATCGCATTAAATCTCTAAAAGGCAATTCCAAACAGCTACCAGACTTTCTGACAAACCGTTTCGAGGATATAAGAGATAGTCGCGAAGACCGTCGAGATAATAGAGAAGATCTTGGCGATCGTTTCGAGGATATAAGAGATAGTCGCGAAGACCGTCGAGATAATAGAGAAGATC
>CAYMWC010000018.1:23019-41208 GCA_964393695.1 uncultured Pleurocapsa sp. | reverse complement strand
AGTCTTCGTCTTGATTGGCTTTTACCTCAATCTGCTTAACCCGAACTCAGGTTAACTTAATCTTGTAAGCTGTTACGCATTCAAACTGCATATTATTCGTATAAAGAAAAAACTCTTAAACTCTCCCCCAGTCTCCAAGTCACTCAGTCTCCCAGTCAGTCATAACAAGTAAATTAAATGATTAACAGCTTACGACTATATTACGTGTAATTAGTCAATCTAGCTTCACATTTTGGCTTATTTAGGAATATTTACCGACGACGATCGCGCTATTCAATAGTTAAAAATGTCTTAGAAGTATGCGATCAAGATCACAATTTGGTTGCGATCTTAGGTATTGCTATTTTTACAAAAAAGTCTCTTATTTGAATTCAAAAATTGGTGCTATTGAAAGATAGTGCCTTAATTTTGTTGTCTTTTTTTTGAAGCGATTACCCGAAGGGTACGCTGCGCGATTGGGCATAACCCACGCTGCGCGATCGCAGTCTATTTACACATCTAAAAAATAACTTCCATTGGGGCAAAAATAATTATGGCTAACATTACTGCCCACATTTCGCAAACGCTATTAGTAAGCTAAGACGCATCTAAATTGCAGCTCATTATGTTAGGAAATGAGGTGGAAAATTCTTATTCTGACTCCTGACTTCCATTCGTGACAAGTTAAGACCCTACGCTGTTTGTCTCCTAATTGTTTTATTTGACACTTCTCGACAATTAGAACATATCAAGGTTTTAATAGATTTACTCTCATTGCTTAGAGTCAGCTAACTAAAATTAACTAAGGAGTCAATTCTTTGTGAATAAGATGTCCAACAGAAACCTTAAGCAAGGTATCGGGTTTTTCACAGCAGCCATAGATGCTGTTTTAATTTACAATTTTAGCCTCGACTTATCTAATATTAAGCTATTTATTTTACGATTATTACTAACTATTTTTATTAGTGCAGGAGTGTGGCTAATAATTTGCTACGTTATTGATAAAGTTGATGCTGGTAATTAAATTGTCTCTACAATAGAGCTCTTGCATGAATAGTAAAAAATGAGAAGAGTAGGTAAAAAAGCTAAAAGCTAATAAGCTGTTAATCATTTAATTTACTTGTTATGACTGACTTGGAGACTGGGAGAGAGTTTAAGAGTTTTTTCCTTATACGAATAATATGCAGTTTGAATGCCTAACAGCTTAGCTGATAGCTACCTTAACCGATCAATTGTCTTAACCAGAACTCAGGTTATATACGTTTATTTTACTAGTAAACATATAGCAATTACTCTAGTGCGTCTCTTACGGTTCACATCAGCAAATTTTTTTAGAATCTTAACTGTAAATTGAGTTTAAAGTACAGTTTTTTATCATTTTCTCTAATTATTCTGCCATATCTGTGCCTAGTGGTAGAGGGAGTATCAAGCTTAATATTATTATATAAATATGACTGTAAACTATCTAAATCTATAATGTGAAAAGCTACTTGCTCTCCTGATTCTTTGACTATTATCGTGCCATTAGCCTCGTAGCTACCATCCCATTTACTACCAGCAAAGAAACCTAGTAAAATATCTACCAAAAATTTTTTGATTTTATTAACTAAAAAAGTTTTATCTTCATATTGAAGATCGGCGATTAAATTAGTATTTTCATAAATATAATCAATAATTTTGGCAATAGATGAAATTCTATATTTATAAAAAACAAGTAAGATACTACCAATAACTTCAGGCAGCAAAAAATCAACCATTTTTAGGTTGTATTCCATTGCTTTTTTTTCGGGCGCAATGTATTTAAAAACTCCACCATATTTCTCTATTGCTTTAAGTCGATCTGTTAATTTGGTTTGGGTATTGATAGCATTAATTTCAGCTACTTTATCTTGAGCCAGATTTTCAATTTCAAAGATAAAATTGGTATTCCCTGAAGCATTTAATAAAGTCGGTTTACTACCTAAATAAGACTTAATCCCAAATCCTTCATTTTCTTTCGTCAAAATATCATTGTGAATATCCAAAAAATATCGGCTTTTTGAGAACTTGTACCCCCTTTAATCAGAGTTAATCCTAGAGCATTTTGAATAACTTCAAATTCAGGTATAATAAAAGTAGCTTTTCCAGCTTTAATTAGAGTAACTAGATTATTTAAAATCTTGCTATTAATTAGTTTACCAATGTTTATTGTTTTAACAATCGCTGTATCCTTATTAATTATTTTTACTTGATTTTGATTGATTAGTAAAAACTCTAAATTAATATTTTTACCAGTAACCTTTGTTACCTTAAAATAACTACCAGTTGGATTTAAGCTTTCATCAGAGAGAATAATACGCTGTTCTAATAAAATTCTGATAAAAGTTAATAATTCTGACCACTCACCTTTATTTTTCGTTTTCTTCATTTCTATTTGATTACTTTCTAAACTATTCATATAGGTAATAATATTTTTACCAACGGCTCTAACTGCATTTACTGCTACACTATTACCTAACTGTTTGATAGCTTGAGTAGAACTAACAGGAAATTCAAAGTTATCAGGAAAACCCTGCATTTTTTTTGCTTCAACATAAGTTAGTTGTCTGACCGTACCATCAACTAAATATGAATCCCAATTACGACGATCATTAATATTTGAACCACGACCACCAACTCTTAAAGTAAAGCCAATGTCTCGACTACAAACTCCCCCCCAAACATCGCTCATGTTAAATTCTAAAGGTAATTTTTCAGGAAAATCAAAGCCTTTAAAAAACTCTTCATCGCGAAAACCAACAATAAAAATTCTGGGTCTTAATTGCGGTAATCCATAATCGGAAGCTTTAACAATTTGATAGTAAAATGAATAGCCTAAGTCTAATTCTAAAACTTGACGAATTAGCTTAAAAGTTTTTCCTTGATCGTGATTAACTAAGCCCTGAACATTTTCTAGAAAATAGGCTTTTGGTCTTTTCACTTCTAAGATATCGGCAATGTTAAAAAATAAATTACCTCGTTCAGAGTTATGTGAGTCATTAAATCCTCTTTTGTAACCAGCTTGACTAAAAGGTTGACAAGGAAAGCCCGCACATAAGACATCAAAGTCAGGAATTTCATCAGGAACAATTTGTCTGATATCACTATTAAACAAACCTGCTTGAAATAATTGAGGTGAAATATTTTTAAAATTATGAATATAAGTTTGTCTAGCGTATTGATCAATTTCGGAAGCAAAAACACACTCTCCCCCCAAAGCGTGCATTGCTAAATGAAATCCACCAATTCCTGCGAATAAATCAATGAATTTAAATTTCTCTTGTTTCACTACTAACCAGCAATTACAACTTCTAAGTTAATTAATTGTGCCTGTAAGGGGAGAACTGGCAATAGCATATTGTTTTACAGGAATTCTACCTGCTAGATAAGCGAGTCTACCTGCTTCGGCTGCTAACCCCATTGCCCGTGCCATTGTCACAGGATCTTGAGCTAAAGCGATCGCGCTATTGACTAACAAGGCATCTGCCCCCATTTCCATTGCTAAAGCTGCTTCGCTGGGTGTACCAATTCCTGCATCGACAACGACGGGAACAGTAGCTTCTTCGATGATAATAGCAATATTAGCTGCATTATTAATTCCTTGTCCTGAACCAATAGGAGAACCTAAGGGCATTACCGTTACACAACCTACTTCTTCTAAACGTTTAGCGAGTAAGGGATCGGCGTTGATGTAGGGTAAGACTGCAAAGCCTTCTTTGACTAGTTGTTCTGCTGCTTGTAGTGTACCGATGGGATCGGGGAGGAGATATTTGGGATCGGGGATGACTTCTAACTTGATAAAGTTGTTATCTTCTTGTCCTAGTAACTTTGCCATTTCTCGACCTAGACGGGCTACCCTTACTGCTTCTTCGGCAGTTTTGCAACCTGCGGTATTGGGTAACATCCAGATTTTACTCCAGTCAAGTGCCTCTGCTAACCCTTCATGTCCAGGTGCTTTGGTTTGTACTCTTCTGACTGCTACTGTTACTATTTCACAGCCACTAACAGCTACACTTTGTTGCATCGCCTCCATGCTAGGATATTTGCCTGTTCCAGTCATGAGACGAGAGTTAAATGTCCGCCCAGCGATAGTTAGCTTGTTAGAATCTACGCTAGATTGAGAATTTGGTAGTAAAGAAGTTGCTGATGCGGATAAGGGAGTTTGATTTGATTCTATTGGTAGTGATAGTTTCTGGGAATTATTGTTTAAATTACTAATAGAAGTCATATTACTTGTTTGATGATTAAAACGTTGGTAACTAAATGATTCTAATAAAGGATCGGATTGTTGTTTGAGGATTAAATTACTGATCAGGGAAGCAGTAATGGGGGCGAGAAGAATACCATTACGATAATGTCCTGTAGCTAAAAATAAATTCTCACAAGTACTAGGTCCTAGAATTGGCAATTCATCAGGAGTACCAGGGCGAAAACCCCACCATAACTCTTCAATTTGCCAATCAGCGATCGCAGGATACAATTCAACGGCTTTATTGAGTAATTTTTGGATGCCTTTGGGAGTATTAAAAGGAGTCCAATCGGTTTCTTCGACAGTAGCACCAATAACTAACCTGCCATCCTGTCGGGGAACAAGATAGATACTGTCTCCATATAAGATTCGTTGCAGAGGAAAAGGCTGATGCAGCTTTTGGGGCATCCTGAGAGATAACATTTGACCTTTTACAGGACGTACAGGTAAGGGAAATAATTGACTAGTCCATGAACCAGTAGCTAGAACATAATTGTCTGCTGTGAGTAATCCCAAATCAGTTAAAACCCCGTTAACTCGTCCCTGTTGTTGTTGAATTGCTCTTACTTGAACCCCTTCTTTAATCTCTATTCCTAGAGTTTGGGCAGCTTGGAGGAGCGATCGCATTAAACAACGATTATCTACCTGACCATCTTCGGGATACCACCAACCACCAACAACGCGATTTCCTAATCCTGGTTGATATAAGTTAATTGTCTGTTGATCTAACCAAATGGCATTATCTTGGGTTGTGGGTAAATCTGGTTGATTATAGACAGGGGCAAGAATACCACAAGGCAAATAACCAGTATCTACTCCCGTTAATTCTTCTAGCTTTTGTGTCCATTCAGGATATAACCAACGGGATCTCAAACATAAATCCAGCATCGGAGAAGATGTCATCTTTTCTGCCATCGGTGCTAACATCCCTGCTGCTGCGTGAGATGCTGCCTGCATATAATCCTTGCTGATGACGGTAACTTTTGCCCCTTGTTGTTTTAGTTCTAAGGCGATCGCTAAACCGATAATACCGCCACCAATAATCAGAATCTCTCGTGCTGTTTTCATCTGCCTGACCCCCTGTTTATCACTTTAACGCGAAACGAAACCCTATAATATTCATCTAGTCTAAATGAGCCTAATCGACCTGACCCAAAATTTAGCTTAATAGTTATTGTTAATTAAATTATTTCTTGAAGATGATTCCCAGAAGATATGAAAAATTACAGCAAGTTCTTAACCAAAGACAACCAGACTTAACAGTTTTAATGGAAGATGTTCACAAACCCCACAATCTTTCAGCTATTATTCGTACCTGTGACGCAGTAGGAGTTTTTGCTGTTCATACTGTTAACAGTCATAGCACTGCCCCTACTTATTCTCAGGTTGCTCAAGGAAGTGAAAAATGGGTTCAGCTTCATACTCATCCTGATATCAAAACTGCCATTCAATATCTACAACAGCACAATCATCGAGTCTATGCAGCCCATTTAAGTGATATGGCAATTGACTATCGCCAAGTAGACTATACCCAACCAACAGCGATTCTTTTAGGTACGGAAAAATGGGGAGTAACAGAGGAGGCTGCTAATTTAGTAGATGGACATATTATTATCCCTATGCAGGGAATGGTTCAATCTCTTAATGTATCTGTAGCAAATGCAGTTATTTTGTATGAAGCTCAACGACAGAGATTAGCCGTAGGTATGTACGAGCAAATACGTTTAGATCCAGAAACTTACAAAACAGTTATGTTTGAATGGGCTTATCCTAGAGTTGCTGCAATCTACCGTCGTCTAGGAAAACCATATCCGAATTTAGGAGAACAAGGAGAAATCTTGTCAGAAGTCAGAAGTCATTTCATTGATCATTTACCATTGATCAACGAGATTTGAGCGTTAAATGTTCAATAAAAGGGCATTCATGCATTCAGGGTTTTTTACCTACTACCTGCTACCTACTACCTAGCGACAAGTTACTCTGTAGACTTTAGGTGTCATGCCTGTAAGTTGACGAAATTGTTTACTCAGATGACTGTGACTGTTGAACCCACAGGAAAATGCAATGTCCACAATTGATTTGTTTGTTTGTTTTAACAACTGCTTGGCTCTTTCGATTCGTTGCTGGAGTAGATATTGATATGGAGGCTTTC
This sequence comes from uncultured Pleurocapsa sp., assembly GCA_964393695.1. Taxonomy (GTDB): domain Bacteria; phylum Cyanobacteriota; class Cyanobacteriia; order Cyanobacteriales; family Xenococcaceae; genus Waterburya. The sequence continues at coordinate 34,810 of CAYMWC010000018.1, read as the reverse complement.
CAAGCGATCGCTTGAACAGATAACTGAAATGAAATTGACTCATACCAAGCAATTGGGCTAAATCTGTCAACCTGATATCTTGATCTAAATATTCGTTGATGTAATCTAAAACTATAATTAGTTGACGTTCTGGTAATCCTCCTTCGTAGATTGAAAAGCGAGGTTGGACCGAATATTGTCTGAGTAAATGTACTGCTAAAATATTTATTAGCGAATCGATATAAAGTCTTCCACCTAAATTTTCCTGTTGAAGTTCACTTAGCAGCATCATACCCATAGCTTCAATCTGTGAATCACGAGTCCGAAATTCGGGGATTAATTCTAAGCTAGCTGGATTGAGACTAAGAGTTTCTGCACCAACACTTTGGATAAACTCAGACGCAATCCGAATCTGCATATAGCGATCGTCACTATCCCAACGGGCGAAAAAAGACATCTTGGCAGGCGTGATCGAAATATCCCCTTTCCCGTAAAGACCTTCGTGAGTTTTGCCTCCTTTAATTTGCAGAAAGCGAACTGGACGAGTTGCAAGAGACATACAAATTGCGTGTTCATCGCTGTAATAAGTTTGCCCTTCCCCTGGAGGCTGTTGAAATTGCTCGACTAAAATGTTTTCCCAACCCCGATCTTTGCTGGACAAAATGGGCAAGCTAGTACATTCAATCTGATGTCTGACTGTATTGTTCATAAAGCAAACTTGATTTACCTTAATTTGATTGTATTCATTTTGGGATTTATATCTTTGCAGAGTGTAAATTTTTAAACTATTAATCTAACAATTACTAAAAAAAATACTGTTGTCATTTTCGGCTTTAGGCATAATAAAAACAACCATCAATACTTACTTTTCCTGATAGATAATTACGGAGCTAGCTTTATGAAATTACCTTGGACTGGGGGGTGTATGTGCGGAGCTATTCGCTACGAATGTTCGGCAGAGCCTATTATGATGGGTAATTGTCATTGTCGCGATTGTCAGCAAGCTACAGGAACAGCATTTGCTGCTGCAATTTTAGTACTTCGTGATGCAGTTAGCATCACTGGCAATGTTAAATACTATGATGTTACAGGTGATAGTGGAAGCATTGTTGGTCGTGGGTTTTGTCCAAACTGTGGTTCTCGATTATTTAGCAAACCTCCAATTCCAGAATTTATGGGTATCATGGCAGGAAGCCTTGACGATCCAAGCTGGTTTCAACCTCAAGCAGATCTTTACACTTCCAGTGCGCAACCGTGGGATTATCTGAATCCAGATTTACCTAAATTTGCTAAATTTCCACCATCCGAACAGACGAATGCAGCCAACTGAATTGATCGCAATTTCCCCGCAAGATTGTGATAGTTTCCCCAGAATTAGATAGCTCAGCATTGTCAGTTTCTCTAAGCTGGAATGGTAATTAATCGAGAGAAACTATGGCACATTTACTACACATCGATTCTAGTCCTAGAGGCGATCGCTCTCACTCCCGCAGACTTACAAGAGAATTTGTTGAAACATGGCAGCAGAGTTATCCTGATGATCTTGTAACTTATCGAGATGTTGGACGCAATCCCGTTCCTCATGTAGATGAACCTTGGATTGCAGCAGCTTATACACCAACAGAACAACAAACACCCGAACTACAAAAAGCGATTTCTACTAGCGATCACTTGGTCGATGAATTTTTATTTGCCGATATTTACGTCATTGGTGTTCCTATGTACAATTTCAGTGTTCCTAGTACCTTAAAAGCTTATATCGACCAAATTGTGCGAATCGGACGAACTTTTGAGATTGAGCCAGAAAATTCTGACAACCCATACAAACCTCTGGTACATGGGAAGAAAATGTTTGTCATTTCGGCAAGAGGAGGTTCTGGCTTTGGAGTTGGTGGACAATACGAAAAGCTTAATTACCAAACTCCTTATCTAGCCACGATATTTAGGTTTATGGGTATTACTGACATTACTTTTATTGATGTTGAAAATGATGAGATTGGTGGGCAAAAATTAGCAGACGCGATCGCCAACGCTCGCGCCAAAATCATTGATTTAGCTGCTGCGTAGTATGCATTCCCTCCAGGGTCTAAAATGCGCCTTAATCCCTTTGGAGCACAATCTGAAACTCGCGATCGCGCAACACGGATACTTGAAATTATTTCCGAGCGATGCTCCAAAGGAGCCGCTACGCGATCGCTTGAGACAGTATGCGGATACAACTTTATCGCAGAATTTGATAGCTGGTCTGAGGATTTCAAGCATCTACTTGATCGAGCTAGATAAACTTAAAAGAAGCCTCCTATGATTGAAACGATCATTCAGAAACAGCCAGGACAGATTTATCGCATCGACAAATTTAAGTTGCCACAATCTGCTCGTGATGAATTCATGCAAAAAGTACAGATTGATCGCAAGATTTTAATAGTTTTACAGGAATTAGATAGTTGGATATAGTTCGTTTGCCTAAACTGGAATAGTTATTACTCAGAAGCAACTATGGCAAATCTATTACACATTGATTCTAGTCCCAGAGGAGAGCGATCGCATTGTCCCCGATAAAAACACAACCAATCAATACAGATGCTTATCCGAACAGTATTGGGATTGAATATTAATTGTCTTGAAATTGTCGAGCATAAAAACTAGCATAAACTCCATTTTTAGCTAATAATTCCTGATGATTACCCGATTCAACTATTTGACCTTTTTCTAAAACTAAAATGCGATCTACTCGTCGTACTGTGGTTAAACGATGAGCAATGATAAATACAGTACGTTTTTGCATAATACGTTCTAAAGCTTCTTGTACTAAAGCTTCTGATTCAGAATCCAAAGCTGAGGTAGCTTCATCTAAAATAAGAATACGAGGATTAAGAAAAATTGCCCGAGCGATCGCAATTCTTTGGCGTTGTCCTCCTGATAGGTTAACGCCTCTTTCTCCTACATAGGTAAAATAGCCTTGGGAAAGTTCCGTAATAAACTGATGGGCGTTAGCAATTTTAGCTGCTGCTTCAACATCTTTAAGTTCAAAATCGGTTTTACCAAAAGCAATATTTTGGGCGATTGTACCAGAAAATAAAGTGGTTTCTTGAGGTACAATTCCTATTTGTTGGCGTAGACTTTTAAGAGTAACATCTTGTATATTTACGCCATCAATTAAAATTTCACCGCTATCAGCATTATAAAAGCGAGGTAACAAATTAACTAAAGTAGACTTACCTGCTCCAGAAGCACCTACTAAAGCGATCGTTTCTCCAGGATAAGCAGTTAAACTTAAATTTTTAATTACTGATGTCTTGGCAGTATAACTAAAACTCACTGAATTATATTCAACTTGCCCTTGAGTTACTTGTAAAACGATCGCTTTTTTTGGCTCAATTACTGTTGGTTGAATAGCTAATAATTCCAGAATTCGATCTAGTGAAGCTTGTCCTTCTTTGAAGCCATTATAGTTACTAGTAATATGACTAATAGGATCAATTAATAATGCTACACCAGCAATATAACTAACAAATTCTTTACCTGTAATATTACCTTGGGAAATTTGCCAACTACCTAAGAAAAAAATAAAAATAATACTCATTGCTTGCAAAAAACCAACAACCACAAATTGAATTGCCTTTGCCTTTTCCGCTAAATATTTAGCTTGACGGTTAGCTTCTGCTTCCTGACTAAAACGTTCTAGTTCATAACTTTCGGCAGCAAAAGCCTGAACCAAACGAATGCCCCCTAATACTTCAGTTAATAGAGCCGATAAATTAGAAATACGATTTTGACTACGCCGTGAAAACTGTAATAATTTATCTCCAAATCCACCAATGATAAGTGCCATTAAAGGAGCTAAAATCAATGTTGCTGCTGTTAATTGCCAGTTGAGCCATAACATATAGCCCAACACTACAATCAACTGCAAAACACAGGGAATAAAATCATGAAAAAATTTATTGATTACTTCCCCAATGCGATCGATATCTTCCGTTAAACGATAAGTTAGATCTCCAGTTTTGGCTACCTCAAAATAATTCAAACTCAGCCTTTGCAAATGACCATAAACAACCTGACGCAAATTTAAAGCAACACTTAATGCAGCTTTTGCCATCAAAGAATCCTGTCCATATTGAGCAATACCCCGCACCAGAAAAATAACTGCTGCTAATCCTGCTAGTCGCGCAATGCTATTAGTGTCTCCCTTGCCTATATATTCAGTCATTTCCCCTGCTAACCATGCCTGAATGGGCCAAAAAACCGTAAACAAGAGAGTACAAACAAAAGCCAAAATTATCGTCGGGCTTTGAGGGCGAATAAAAGGAATTAACTGCCAGTAGCTAGAGGAATTTTTCAAATCAATTCTCGGTAGTGTATGGTAGTCATCAGTCTACACTAGAGCCTAGTACTGTCAACTAAATTACAATTATTAATGTTAAATAGATTACAATTAACTGTATTAAATCACTACTAAAAATTGTCAAAAAAAAAGTGCGTCGTATATATAAACGCACCCCTTAAGATTGGTAAATAATAATGAATATCTAGTCTTAAATTAATTATTTCATAGCTTTTCTGATGTTGAAGTTTATTCATCTAATCTTGTTGCAATCATAAGTATCTTCATCAAAGCTTTATAAAACTCTTGACTGAAAAGCAGTTTTTCAGAAATTGATAAATTCAATTACTAACGTCAAAAACCTCAGCTATCGAAATCCTAAATGATCTGAGATGATTCTTTTGTCTTTTGCCTATCCTAATCAATTAGTTAGCAACTCAAACAGGACTGCTACAACAGACTGAGGTTAACTATTAGCAATACCTTAAACTGATTTGACCACTTCTAAACCCAGTTGTTCAATTAGTTCCTGAATATCAAAATGCTGTCGCATTAAATGTTGAATTTGTCTAACTTTAATGGCTTCTTTAATTGGAACTTTACCAAAGGCACTATCAATTATTTCCACTGTTGTTAAAGTATCAGTGTCTACAGATAATATGGGAATTTGTAAATTTTCGGCACGCTCAATAATTAATTCTTTGGGAGGAATACGACCAGTTAAGATTAAACATTGAGTAGATGTTTCCAAGGCTGCCATTTGTAGTTCTGCGCGATCGCCACCTGTTACGACTGCCATATTTTCTCGCTGGCGAAAATAGCCCAACGCTGAGTTAACATTCATTGCCCCAATACTAAGACTTTCTACCATCCAGTCTAAATGTTCTGAGCAACATAAAACTTGAGCATTTAAACGTGTAGCAATTTCTCTAACGCTAACACTGTTAAGAATACGATCTTTCGGTATCATGCCCAAAACAGGAATTCCTTGAGCATCAAGGTAGGGTTTAATCGTCTCCTTCGCCGTCTGTAATTCTGTGGGAGGAATATCATTAATTACAATTCCTAACAAGCGATCGCCTAAAAACTTTTTCGCTGTTACCAAACCTCCCACTAACAACAGAGGATGATAACGAGTTACCAAAAGAATCGAAGCATCTACCACTTCTGCTATTTCTGGTACTGATAAATTAAAAATACTACCTTCCCAAAGATTACCAGGCCCTTCTAAGATAATTAAGTCGCCCTCAATCTGTTTTACGTATTCCTGCAAAGCTTGGGTGTAGTCTTCTTGATTCTTTCCTTGTAAACGTTGGTTAATTGTCTGACGATCAAGAAAAAGGAAAGGTGACTTTACCTGCTTCGATGATAATCCTAAAGTAGTCGCTATAAAATCAGAATCTTCTGTCTGTTGGGTATGGTTATCATTTTCAGAAAGATTGGTGGCTAGAGGCTGTCCATAACCAATCGATATGTTTCGTTCTAATGATAAATAGCTCAAACCCAAAATAGTTGCTGTTTTACCACTATAAGCTTCAGTTGAAGCTATCAAAAGATGTTTAGCCGATGTAGCCACGCACGCACTCCTTGCTGATATTATTTGCTTGTTACTAGTCAAAGCGCAACAGTTTTCGATAAAATCCTGGTGGAAAATCTGTTGTTTTAGAACGCTTAAAATTCATGATGACATCAATTAAGTAATCAATAAACTCTGAGTTAGACAATGTTACTTCGTAACTCAATTCTGCTTGTCCATCAAACTGTAAACGACAACGAGTTAATTCCGATGGTAGTTTAGATACATACCAGCTAGCTACAAACGGAACGCCTTCTCCGCCTTCTATTTCACGTACTCCTTCTAAAGATGCTTGACGATAGAGTGCGATCGCATGAGGAAGCCAATTATGTTTATTTTTAGCGTAATAAGGTACATAAATAATGACATCTGCTTTGCCAGCAGGTTTGATTTCTTCAATAATCGACATATAGATTAAAAATAATGGCTAACAGTAGTTATGGTTGAAGTCGAAAAGACTTTCTAATTTATAACTTAATGTCAAGCTGAAAACCACTACGAGAAAATCTGTTGGGTAGACCAAATTAATCGGCATTGCATAAATGAAGTCTAATGATTCGCGAGTCTCCTAGTCGACCTAAACTATCCCATAAGGATGCAACGCCAATTAATCTATTTAGGGATTTCGGGATACAGAGAATTGGTAATAAGTATTAAAATTTATATAGCTATCAATTTTGAGCAATCTAGTAATCCTAAATGAATCGTGAAATTTTTGTTTTCTGTTTTTTGTTTCCTATTCCCAGATTTAACTGTTCACTCCTGAAATAGGATGGCTATAGTCATGTTATTCGAGCAAAATAGCCCAAAAGCGGGAAAAGGTATCTTATTTATTGGTTTGTTGACTTTGTTAGCTGGCTGTAACAGTAGTGCTGCCATTGAAAGTTTCGTGAGTCCCGATCCGCAGTTATCTGCCAAACAGGTCAAACTACAACAAGCTATTGTCGGTCAATCTCAGTCATCTCAGGCGCAATCAGTCACTCAAGGAAATAAGCCAACAGATAAAAGTCAAGCATCTAACGCGGTAACATCTCAAAATCTCAAACTACCGCCCAATTTTCCTGCGTCTTTTCCTTTATATCCCCAGGCTCAATTACAAGAGATTAAGTCAGGCAAAAATGCTGCGTCAGGGACGTTAACTTGGAATACTGCCGACAACCGCCAAGCTATAGTTAATTACTATCAAAAACAATTACCCGCAAATGATTGGCAAATTATCAAACCTTTTAACTTTAATCCTCAACAACCAGTAACTAGAGCGATCGCTATTAAAAACAAACAGCGAGTCGATTTAACTTTACTGCAACCTAGTAATGATCAAAAGTCAGATAATCAGAATACTAAGCTGTCAATAATTTATCAACCTCTACAAGCTTCTGGGGAGTCGAGTATTTCCCAAACTCTTAAGTCTAATCCTCAAGCTCAATCACCATCTAAACTAAGCACTAAAAACCCAATAGGAATAAATGTACCTAATAGTAATTATTCCCAAACTACCAATCTTGATTTTACCGATCTAGATGAAGTTTCCGATCAATTACGTCAACCGTTAAAATCAGTAGCAGCGTTGGGTATTTTGACCCCCTATACGGGTAATAGCAATACTGACGTAAGCAAGTTTGCCCCTAACCAAATAATTACTAGGGGAGAATATGCTAATTGGTTACTAGCAGCGAATAACCGTTACTACAAAGATGATCCAGGTAAGAAAATTTTACTGGCTACCAAGACTAGTGAGCCAGCCTTTCCCGATGTTAAGGTCAATAGTCCCAATTTTGGAGCAATTCAAGGTTTGGCTGAAGCGGGTTTAGTACCTTCTCGCTTAACTGAAGATAGTACTAACTTACTTTTTAGACCTAATGCTCCCTTAACTAGAGAGGACTTACTCACCTGGAAAGTACCTTTGGATATGCGTCAAGCTTTACCTCAGGCATCAATTAAAGCCCTAGAAGAAAGTTGGGGATTTCAAGACTCAGCAGATATTAATTCTACAGCTTTGAGAGCTTTATATGGAGATTTCCAAAACGGCGATCGCTCTAATGTCCGACGTATTTTTGGTTATACAACCCTGTTTCAACCCAAGAAGCCTGTAACGCGTGCTGAAGCTGCGGTTTCCCTTTGGTATTTTGGTTTTCAGGGGGATGGTATTACTGCACGCGAGATTTTAGCCACAGATCCAGAATCGAATAGTTAAATCAATAATTAAATCATTTAACATTTCTCATATCTTAGTTATTATTTAGCAATAGAGAGTCTACAATCTTAAAGATAAGCAATAATTAACCATATTTAGATATTTTAAGAATTCATGTTCGATTTAGAACCACTTTTTGAGTTTTCTCGCCAGAATTGTGTGACAATTTGTGCCTTTCTGATTCCAGCTAATTTAATCGCTACCATCGCTACAATATTTTTAGTTGTTAGTAATCAATCACTCTGGAAAATACGCTGGTCAATGACAATAGCATCGCTAATAGTGATGACCATCTTTCTTCATGTTTCCACCTGGTTTATCATTGGTGTCATTACTCCGATCACCTTTATTTTATTGGGGTTAGGAACAACATGTTTATGCACTAACGTTTTGGTAGTTAAATATCGTCAACCAATTGTTCAAGTATTGTCTTCCAATCCTGGCTGATTAAGAAAACTTCTTACTTTTTCCAAGCTACTGCGACTGCGGTTTTTTGCCTAATTCCTGGTATCATCCAATCGAAAGAAGTTAGGGCAATTACTACATTGTTGTATTTTGAGATGAATAAAATTAGCTTAGATAATCAACAAGTAACTATCGAGATAAGCTGTGATGCATTTAAACGATTGCTCTGCGAGCAACAGATTTCAAATCTGTTGAGCCAGATTTATCTGGCGGTGAGATATTTATGGTATTAGATCTTACGTAGTAGGTCGATTACGTAACTCTGCCGACACTCTCAACAACATTTAATATTTAGTGTATCCGTAAGTTAACAAGAGCTTTTCTAGTAATTGCCATCTACGCAAAATTACTACAGCAAATTTGATTAAAAAATTCTGATACTATTTGCCTTAGTCCTTTTATACTATCGATACTTATTGATGCGCCAAAATGGGTTTTAAAATAGTCGAGAACTTTGATGCCAGCTTTACTCTAAATACTGAAGCTAGAGACATTTTATTTAGCTTGTTAAAAAACCAAACCTTTACTGAGCAAATCAGCGAAAAATTACACAAAAAAGCGATGCCTACGGCTAGCTGCGCAATCGCGTTTACAGAATTATTATTTCAACCTGTCCCCTACAGTCAGCATACCCCCAAAGGAATGCCCAGAGAGTTTGAAAAATATCACAATTGCGATGAATATATCATCATTAATGTACCGCCCAACTTTATGTTTCAGGCAAAGATTTTTCAACCTAGCCGTCTCTGTGCTATTTATCGCCGACTTTAATTATTAAACTTGTGATTTTTGACTTAATATTTTATGTCTACTCAAAACGAAATCTTACCTCTGGCAAGTTTGGCTTATTTGGCATATCTAGACGAGCATGGCTGTATTCAGGAAGATTTACAAGGGAAAATTGGGGTATACGCTATCTTCAATCAACAACAAGAAATGCAGTATGTTGGTTATTCCCGTGATGTTTATCTCAGCCTCAAGCAACACCTCGTTCGTCAGCCTCAAAACTGTTATTGGCTAAAACTACAAACCATTACTCGTCCCAGTCGTAAAATTTTAGAAGATATTGCTTCTGCTTGGATCAAAGAAAATGGCACAACTCCTGTAGGCAATGAGAGAGAAAACTCTGTCTGGACTGAACCGATAAATGCCAATGTGGCTATGACAGAGGAAGAAAAGGCACAATATCAACAAAGTGATGAATTAGGACAAATTAAAATAAAGAAGAAAATAGCAAGACGTGTAGAAGCTGAGATCCAAAAACAATTAAGCGAGCGCGGAGTTAAAATGGAGATTCGTTTTAATCCTAAACTAAAAGAAAAAGGTCTATTAGACTTGAAGTAAGTTAGTTAAATTAATCGACATCTTACAAATATATAAATTACTAAAAAACTATATAAGATTACATTCCTATTTTTAACTACTCGTTAAACCTAAATATGAAAGCTGGACTGCTAAATAACCGCTATCGCATTATTCAAACTCTTGGTAGAGGAGGCTTTGGGGAAACCTATTTGACGGAAGATACCCATATGCCTTCGGGTCGAAAATGTGTTCTTAAGCAGTTAAAACCGATTGTTAAACAGCCGAAAACTCCCTTATGGATGAAGGAGCGATTTCAGCGAGAAGCAGCGATTTTAGAACAGTTGGGCGAAGGTCACGAACAGATTCCGCGCCTTTATGCCTATTTTTCGGAAGATGATAAATTTTATTTGGTTCAAGAGTGGATTGAAGGACTAACTCTAGACCAATATTGGGAAAAGGAAGGCAATCTACATCGGGATGAAGTTCGACAAATTCTCGTCCAGTTATTGCCTGTGTTGGGTTATGTCCACGCTCGTCGCATTATCCACCGAGACATTAAACCCGAAAATATTATATTACGTCAGGGAGATCATTTACCTTTCTTGATTGATTTTGGTGCGGTAAAAGAAGCAATGGCAACGGAGATTAATCAGGGGTCAAGTAGTACCTATTCCGCTTCCATTGGTACACCTGGCTATATGTCTTCCGAACAAGCAGCAGGTCGCCCGATTTATTCTAGTGATTTATATAGTTTGGGATTAACAGCAATTTTTTTACTCACAGGGAAATCCCCCAATGAGTTAGAAACCGATCCGCGTAACGGTGAAATAATCTGGCAAGAACACGCTTTTAATCTTGATCCTGAGTTAACAGCAGTACTAGATAAGGCAATTCGCTTTCATCCTCGCGATCGCTTTAGCACTGCTCAAGAAATGCTCGATACTCTTAATAATGGGGTAAATAGCAGCAAAACTAATCTGACAGGCGTAACTTTGAATGTTGCCCCTCGTAATAATTCTCTGGAGAATAACAATCTTTCCCAAGTTGCTCCTCGGAATACGGTTGCTCTCAAATCTCCCGAGCGAAATAAGCCTAAAAAACGGGGATTCTTAGCTAATGCTGCTTTATTCCTACTCATTGTTGTGGGAGTGGGTGCAGGGACTTTCGCTGCGGGGTTTGCGGTAATTGCTAATTTATTGCGATCGCCTGAGTCTGCAACTCAACAAGCAGAGGTAGAACCACCAACTCGTCAACCAGATTTATTTTCAGATATCAAAACAGACGATACTAATCAAGGAAACGAAGAAGAAAAAATAGCTCAAGAAGAGAAGGAAGAAAAGCAAGCTCAAGAAGCTGTCAGGAAAGCTGAATTAGAGAAAAATGCTGAAGATAAGCAAAAAACAGAACAAAACCCTAACGCCGAAGTAGCTGAAGAACAGCCAGCAAGATCAACAGAAGATAAACCACAAAAAACCCTAGCAAAAATTGATTTAGAACCAGCATCAGAAATCAATATCCCAATCTTGACCACAGGAACACCAGAAAGTCAGTTAGTCAGTACTCTAGGACAACCAACTTCTGAACGCCAAGGCTGGCAAGCTAACAGTCGAGTTCTGGTTTATTATGATGTTATTCCTAATCAAGTCAACCTCACCTATCAATCAGACGCTACAGGCAAAATACGGCAGACAGATATCGATCTTAACCAGTCCGTGAGTTTAGGAACAATGCAGCAAACTATGGCAAAAATGCTCGGAGGTAATGCTCCTGCTGATGTTAAAGATAAACTACGGAGTGTTTATAATCGTCAGGCTAATTTTAGTTTTTTTAAAGTGGATAACTTAGAAGGCAAGGTACAGCGAGATACTAAAGGTCGCATTAATATTTCGGTTTGGGAAACTGGATATCAATAAATAGATGGAGTGTATGTAAATCACCTAAGATTAAA
>CAYMWC010000018.1:0-23009 GCA_964393695.1 uncultured Pleurocapsa sp. | reverse complement strand
TCGCATCACCAAGGTGTACCTCACTCAACCGAGAATTGCTATAATATATATTTTTAATTCTTACCGAATACATCTCTAATTCTATAAATAGGTCTTCTTTGAGATTCGTGATAGGTACGCATCAATAGTTCAGTCACTAACCCAAAACAAAATAACTGTACTCCAGTTAAAATCAATAATACAGCTAAAATAAGTAAAGGGCGATCGCCGATATTTTGATTAAAGAATAGTTTAACAATGGTTAGGTAAGTACCCATTGCTATCCCCGTAGCCAAAGAAATTACTCCCCCAAAACCAAAGACGTGCATTGGACGGGTAAGGAATTTCTTCATAAAAAAGACGGTCATTAAGTCCATTACTACCCGAATTGTTCTACCCAAGCCATATTTACTTTTGCCAAACCGTCTCGCATGATGACGTACTGGTACTTCAGTAATTCTTGCACCCTCGATAAAAGCTAAAGCTGGTAAGAAGCGATGAAGTTCACCGTAAAGATTCATATCCGCAATTAATTCTGAGCGATAGGCTTTTAGAGAACAACCATAGTCATGTAGTTTAACTCCTGTAACTCTAGCAATAATCAGGTTGGCAATTTTGGAAGGTAATAATCTGGTTAAGGCTGCATCCTGTCGATTTTTGCGCCAGCCACTAACTAAATCGTAGCCTTCGTTAAGTTTGGCTAACAGCATAGGAATATCAGCAGGGTCGTTTTGCAAATCGCCATCGAGAGTCACAATTACTTTTCCCCCAGCCGTCTCAAACCCCGCAGCCATCGCAGCCGTTTGACCATAGTTACGACGTAAGATTACTGCTTTGAGATCGATACGTCTCTTGGCTAAATTAGTTAAAACTTCGGTCGAGCCATCTTTTGAACCATCATCAACACAGATTATTTCGTAGTTTAGTTGGGTTTCTCTAACTGCATCAGCGATCGCCTGTACCAATGTCTCGACACTTTCGGCTTCGTTATAGATTGGTACAACTATTGATAGGTCTAGTTGTGGTGGCTCGATTATTGAGGGAAAACTACGGTCTTCTATGGATGGAGATGGCATGGTTTAGTTGATTGATTGTTGATTAGTTGCCTTTTGACTTAATTTTTGTATGTCCCATAGATTATCCAGTATTAAATATCTCTTGTCATCCTAAGCAACAACCAAAGAATTTAATAATCCCTTAAACATCCCCATTCCATCTGTACTGCCAATTGCTCGATCCGCAGCCCTCTCTGGATGAGGCATCATGCCTAAAACATTACCTTGTCGGTTGATAATACCTGCGATATTGTTAAGTGAACCATTAGGATTGTATTTAGTATTAACTTCTCCTGTTGGACTACAGTAACGGAATAAAACCTGCTGATTATCTTCTAAGGCTTTTAAAGTATCATCATCAGCATAATAACAACCTTCGCCATGAGCAATGGGGAGAGTGATTAGTTCTTGACCTTGATAAGCTTCTGTCCAGACTAAATCATGCCGTTCAATTTTTACAGGGACGCGATCGCAAATAAAATGTAAACCACGATTACGAATTAAAGCCCCTGGTAATAAACCAACTTCTGTGAGGATTTGAAACCCGTTGCAGACTCCCCAGACATATTTACCTTGACGGGCGTGTTCAATAATACTCTTCATTACAGGCGAAAATTGTGCGATCGCACCACAGCGAAGATAATCACCATAACTAAATCCCCCAGGAATCACCACTACATCTACATCACTAATATCTGTTTCCTGATGCCAAACCATGCGCGTTGGCGCAGCTAATAATCCTTGCGTTACCGTAGAAATATCGCGATCGCAATTAGAACCAGGAAAGACTATAACTCCAAATTTCATTTACTTTCTCCTGCGGTGTTTTGTTAATTAGTTAGTAATGGGTTAGTTCTTGGTTATTAGTTATTAGTTATTAAGCTGTAGTGATACTAAACTGTAGCCAATTCGGTTAACTCAAAGCAATAATTTTCAATTACCGTATTTGCCAAGAGGCGATCACACATTTCATCTAAATGCTGTTTTGCTTCTGCTTCATCAGTAGCGGTCAACTTAAGTTCAATGTATTTACCGATTCTGACAGATTCCACCTCGGTATAGCCCATCTGCTTGAGTCCTGATTCTACTGCTGTCCCTGCTGGATCTAGCACGGAAGAACGAAGGGTAACATAAATACGAGCGTGATATTTGGTAGCCATAGAATTACTATTACTAATTATTCAAAGCGGAAGCCTTTTAATTTTAAATAAATGACTCAGCAAAGTCTATTGCTTTAGCTAGATATGTAAACAAGCTGGGTTGCTATTTAATGTTTATATCCTGTTTAATTTACAGTCAATTCGATGTTTAGAGGCAATCAAATCAAAACCGCAGCCTTACTGGGCTTATTAAGTGGAATACTAGTTTTAGGTGGTTATTGGGCAACTGGTAATGAGCAAGGTGCATTTATTGGTTTAATCTTAGCTGCCATTACTAGTTTTGGTTCTTGGTTTTATTCTGATAAAGCTGCATTGGCAGCATACCAAGCGAAACCTATTTCGCGTCAGCAAGCACCAGCATTATACGATCTAGTGGCAAATTTAGCTAAAAATGCCGATTTGCCCATGCCCAGATTGTACCTTGTCCCCACTCAAACTCCCAATGCTTTTGCTACTGGTCGTAATCCCGACAACGCTGCCGTGGCAGTTACCGAAGGAATTGTGCAAATTCTAGATCAAGAAGAATTGTCAGGCGTAATTGCTCATGAATTAACCCATATTAAAAACCGTGATACCTTAACTCAAGCGGTAGCAGGTACTTTAGGTGGTGCAATTACTTTTTTGGGGCGAATGCTGACCTTTGGTGCGCTATATGGCCCTGTTAATCGCGATGATCGCCAAGGAGGAAATCCTTTGGGAGTCATAATTTTAGTCATCTTGGCACCCATCTCTGCATCTTTAATTCAAATGGCAATTTCTCGTACTCGTGAATTTTCTGCTGATCGCGGTGCTGCTGAAATCACTGGTAATCCTTTGGCCTTAGCTAGTGCGCTACAAAAACTCGAATCAGTTGGCAAACAAGTACCGATGAATGGTAATCCAGCTTTTGAACCAGTATTAATTATCAATCCTTTCTCTGGTGGCGGTTTACAATCTTTATTCCGTACTCATCCTCGAACCGAAGAGCGTATACGCCAACTGCAAGAAATAGCGCAACAACAACAAAACTACAATACTATAGCTTTTAATCAATAATTATGAACTTTAATCCCACTAAACTTATCGCAATTACCTTATTACTATTCGCGATCGCTTTTACTCCTATCAATTCTGCGATGCCTACGGCTAGCTTCGCAATCGCAGGTACAGTCAAATCTAATCCTGCCGACACAACTAAGCAAGCTGCGAAAGAAGTAGTTAAAGATACAGGAGTCAAACAGCAATTTGGTAAAACCGAAAAAGGCGATGAACTTATAGACAAAGCTCAAGAACACGCCAGTCAAAAACTCAATGATTTGGCAAATAAAGCCGAATATCAAGAGGATTTACCCAATTCTCAACAACGTTTTCTGAAAAATCTTTCTGATAAACATTGAACATTTAACATTTAACATTTAACATCGTTAATAAATGATAAATGGTAAGTGTCAGTGCTAGCAGGAATAAATAACGCCAAGGCTTTAATTGTCGGCGCAAGTCAGGGAATTGGACTAGGGTTTGTGCGATCATTGTTGAAGCAAGATAATATCGCCAAAATTTACGCTACCTATCGTCATCAGGAAACTGCTAGTGAATTATTTACTCTTCAATCAGAATATAGCGATCGCTTGGAATGTTTAAAGGTAGATATTACCGATGAATCTCAGATAGAAACAGTCCTAAAACAGATTCAACAGTCAGTTAAGCAACTACATTTAGTTATTTATTGTGTTGGGGTGTTACATACAGATAGCTTCTCTCCAGAGAAAAGCTTAAAACAAATCAAGCCCGAAAATTTAATATATTCTTTTCAAGTTAATAGTATTGGGGCGGTTTTACTAGCTAAACACCTAATGCCTTTATTTAACAAAAGCGATGACAGTATTTTTGCCTGTATTTCTGCGAAAGTTGGCAGTATTGAAGATAATCGTTTGGGCGGATGGTATGGGTATCGCGCTTCTAAAGCAGCACTGAATATGTTTCTTAAGACTACGGCGATCGAATATAGTCGCAGATGTCCTAAAACTATCGTAGTAGCTTTACATCCAGGTACTACTGATACCCGACTTTCTCAACCATTCCAAAAGAATATCCCTCCAGACAAACTTTTCCCTGTAGAATACACTGTTGGTTTATTGTCTAAGGTAATAGCAGGTTTAGAAATTAAAAATAGTGGTCAATTTTTTGCTTGGGATGGTAGTCAATTACCCTGGTAGGGTAGTCAAAAATTTTAGAAATTAAGCTTTTAAAAGATTTTTTAAAGTTACTTCTCTAATTTCTCTGTGATGTGGAATTGTAGTCCTTAAATTGGTAACTGAATTAATCCAAATTTCATGGTCGCCTTTCCCAGAACGATAAAATTCAAATCCAAGTTTTCGCATTTTTCGAGTTACTTCTCGATAAGAAAAACCTGCTAATCTACCCATGAAACTTCGATAATTAGAGGGTATTCAAACTGTTGTGGCATTACTTGAAAATTTGTTGTTATATTTTCGTTTTGGCGATCAAGTTCTAGAAGATGATGAGCCAGATCTTCTGCTATAGCTACTGTTTCTTCTACAGTATTGCCTTCTGCAACTAATCCTTGTATATCATCACTAGTAGCCACAAAATATTCTTGTCCTTGCTCTTCAAATCTTTCAATTTTAAGTTTAACGATCGTTTTCATTTAGTTACGGCTTTAATTAATGAGAGTAATTTAAAGTTTAGCCAAAATTGTTTCAACAAAAGCAGTAATCAACGGATGTCTATTGCCTAATAATGCAGAGCGTTCAGGTTGATATCCTGTCCCAATAAAAAACGGATGATTTTTTAACTCAAATGTTCGTGGATCTCTTTCTTTATCGACACCAGTGATCAACAGATCACTTTCTTTAAATATCGAACTATACTTGACGTTAAGACCATAGCTACAGCGATATTTTTCTTTTATTTCTAAGGTGTTATATATTTTCGCTATTTGTGAATTAGGAGTTAAGAAAATATTTCCATCTTGCTCTATTAAAGAACAGGAAAGAGGAGCAATTAAAGCCATAGACGTATTGGGATTAATTTCGGCATTATCAGCCTCAGCAAATCCTAAAACATTTCGAGCATATTCTAAAATTGCGTGTTGATATCCTCCGCACGTACCTAAGAAAAGAATTTTACTTTTACGAGCGTATTGTATGGTTGACAAGACACCTTGTGTATTTTTATAAGGACTGCCTGACATACACCAAATCCCCGAATATTGTGATAGAAGATGATTGATATTATTGGTCAAATTTATGGTTTCGATCCAGGTACTCTCTAAATTTTGACTGTTATTTTTAGTAGCAATATCTAAGGCTTTAGGAATAGCTATATGGGCTGTAACAGAAGCATTGTAGTCACCTATTAATGCAATCTTCTTACTAACAGACATGGTGTTTTCTTTTAATATACTTCTTGCTCTGCTTCACGGGCAAGCAGGCGATGAGGCGAAGCCGACCCTACGCGATCGCGCAATCCTTGTGGATCAAACCTCGCTTGGTTCATAGTGCGCATCTCTTGCGACTGCTGCCGTTGTGATTGTAAGTATGCTTCTACCTAACTGGCTGGTGTCTGCACAACCTCGCTTAATGCTTCATTAATAACAGCATCGCTCACACCTCGACGCTTTAAGCTGGCAATCAACGCACTCACCGTTTCACCTTCAAATCGCTCTAAATCTGCTCGCAATCCCTGCCCAATATAGGCGCGAATCAACGGCTGATAACCAGAAAAACCTAATAGTGGAGCAAGTCGCTTCAAGTCTTCTACCACATCTTCTGGCATCCGAATTGTTACACTTATCATAGGTCGGTTCTTATCTAGTCTTTTCTTTAAGGCTTCAATTTTCATATTCCATTCTCTCTTGTCGGGTTGCTTTACGAGCAGAAATAATCCGAATATAATCACTTTCTTGCTCAATATGCACGACATAGAGCAAGTTATAGCGAGTATCCAAGCCAATCACGGCATCCCTTGATTCATCGTTGCGACTGGCATCAACCACAATGAGGAATGGATCAAAAAATGCCTCGGCCGCTTGCTGAAAGGTAATCCCATCATGGTTGATTGGATTAATCCGCGCTTTTTCTGCATTCCAGATAAACGTAATGCCATTCAGCACAAAGTAAACGTCCATGTTCATCATTTTAGACAAAGCGTATGTACATTGTCAATACGATTTTAGAGCGATCGCTCTAGTACGTTTTAATATTAAGTTCGTCTGATAACTTTAAATAAAAATTCTCCCCGTTTTCCCGTCAGCCATAACATTTAACTGTTGAAAAGAACCTGATATAATGCGATCTGCATTTGATTTGTTATGCGACATTCCCGATTACCTTGTATTTATTTTGCACCAAGCCGTTTTTAAATTGTCGCGTTTCAAGATGATGCAATCTGACATCGTGAGAAAGCGAACTAAAAAGTGGAATTCCCTTACCTATGAGGATTGGCACTTGAGTAATAATTAATTCCTGAATCAAGCCTTCACTGAGAAACTTTTGAATAGTCTTTCCACCATCAATGTATAAATGCTTGAATTGCGATATACACAGAAGCTTTCATGTCTTCCTCAACTACAAATTAGTGACTATATATACTAAGGAATCAATTTATTAGTCAATGCCACTGCGCTACTAATAATTTTTGCCAACGCGGAAGGAGCTTCTAAAGGTAGATTGTGTCCCCCAGAAACGACGACTTTGGTAGCATTGGGCATAGCTTCCTGTTGTGTATTTAAATCTTCAGCACGGTTAAAGTTACTTTTATCACCGTAAACCAAAGTGATTGGGACAGTAATTTTTTTCAAAAGATTAAGATAGCGCGATCGCCCAATCCCGTTTAAACTAATTCCTGCCCTAGTTCTTAATAAAGGTTCCCAACGCCATCTAACCCCACCTTCACAGGGTTCGGTAATTCTCTCGGCGAGTAGCATTGCTAAAGCAGGGGAAATTGCTGGGGTGGCTTTACGCAAACGTTTGGCTGCTGTTTTCACATCAGGAAAAACAGGATGTTCTGGCGGGGAAGCCATGTTATTTAATTGATTAGTCAAAGAAGTTGTCGGATCTTCGTCTTCGTTGGCGGTAGGTAAAATCGTTTCGACTAAGATGATATTTTTGATTCTCTGGGGTCGAATAGTGGCAAAAATCGCGCCTAAGACTGAGCCTAGAGAGTGTCCGACTAAAACAAAGGCTCTACCTGCTAAATTCTCGACGATCGCATCAATATCTGCCAAAAAGTCGATTAGGTTATAAGAACCGCTTTTACCAACGCGATCGCTCCTACCATGTCCCCGTAAGTCTGGGGCAATGACTCGATAACCTTTTTGTGCTAAACGGATCGCTACTTCTGACCAAGCTGCACCCTGTTCGAGAATACCGTGTAAACAGAGGACAAGTGGCCCTTCTTCTGGCCCCCAGGAACAAAGACAAATTTTTAACCCTCTGATATTAATCAGGGTTTCCTGCATGGGCAGGGTATGGGTATGACTCTCTTCTTGGGGTAATTCGTATTTAAGTTGCTGGGCAAGTTGTCGTGAGTATGTACCTAGTGGGTTGGGTAACTCAATTTTCCGCCAGGTTTCCGCCAGTTTAGAATCTATTTTTTGGTGATTGAGAAAGTTGGGATCGCCCAAAGACATAGCAGTTTTGTTAACGCCATCGGTCATGCGATCGCCCTGATAAGGAGTCAAAACAGTCTCGTCATAGGGAACTTCCAGGAAGTTACAGATCCCTGTCATGACTGCTTTGGGATTACTAACTAATTCTTCGTAATAAACTAGATGATAGCGTTCGGGGTTAATCTCTTGGGCAAAATCGAGAATATTTTGATTGCTATCACGCCAAATTAATTCTGCTAGTTCATAGGGATTAGTATCACCAGATCCAATAAGTTTATCCATCCGCATTCGCGCAAAGGATTCAATCACCGCATAGGGATGACGTACTAAATGAATGTATTTGGCATTATTAAAGATAGTTTCGGCTTTTTCTAGGGTTTCGCGCTTACTAGCGTAGGTAGGAGACTTATCAACTAACAAGCGATCGCCTGCTAACTGTTGCAGCATTTGATAGACTTCAGCAGTCGTCAGATTTTCGGCAATTAGACTTTCTACTAATTCCTGACTGGACTGAGCATCAATACCTTTAAGTGCCATAAATGCTCGTTTTAGCCCTTCCCCTAGTTGAGAGACTCCTAATTCTGCTTCTCGCTCAGCCATCGTGTCAAAAGGCAGTAGGTGTAATTCTGGGGGAGAAGATAAACCAGGATGTCCTGCCAACATGACCCTTAGTAAAGTTGAACCAGAACGAGGACTAGAAAGGATAAAGGCAGCAGGAGCTAGTTTATCCTTCAAGGGATTAAATTTTGGTTGATTATTAGCTTTAGGTGTTGTTTTAACCGCCTGTTCATGGGTTTTAGCAAATTCCGTCGCTAAATAAGCTGCCAAGCTAGTAATTTGGGGACGCTCATAAAATTCTCTGGGATAGAGAAGCAACTGCAAATCAGTTTTTAGCTGGTTAATTGCTTCCATCACCATCAGCGAATCCATCCCAGTATCTAATAGACTGTCATTAATAGAAAGGCTAGCTGGTTCAATCTGGAGAATTTCGGCGATCGCTTTTTGTAAATATTGAGTGAGATATTCTGGTCGTTTGTCGGCGGAAGTTGCTAGTAATTTGGCAAAAATCTCCTGATTAGCTTCTGACTGTTGGTTACTATCAGATTTAGTAATTAACCGAGCAAAATAATTAGACTGTTGCAGATAAGGAAACTTCTGGCTTAACTGTTGCCAATCAGCACTAATTACCCCTACCTGAGTTAACTCAGTAGTTAACAATTGTTCCAAAGCCTCTAATCCTGCCTGGGGATTAATTAAATTCAAACCTGGAATATTAAACCCCTGTTCAACTGCCATCCCACTATTTCCCCAAGCACCCCAGTTGATACTTAAAGCAGATAAACCTTGACTACGACGATAACGAGCGATCGCATCTAAGCCTGTATTCGCCACACTGTAGTTACTTTGTCCTGGTGAACCAATCAAAGAGGCGACGGAAGAAAATAAGACAAAGAAGTCGAGGTCAAGATCTTTAGTTGCTTGATGTAAATTCCAAGCACCAGTTAGTTTAGGAGCGATTACCGATGCAAATCTTGCCCAAGTTTGTCCTTGTAAAATACCGTCGTCTAGTACTCCCGCAGCGTGGATGATTCCTGTTAAGGGGACTGGGAGACTGGGAGACTCGGAGACTGGGAGACTCGGAGACTGGGAGACTCGGAGACTCGGAGACTGGGAGACTCGGAGACTGGGGGACTGGGAGACTCGGAGACTCGGAGACTGGGAGACTCGGAGACTGGGAGAAGTACTGCTAGCTATTGACTTCTGATTATTGAAAACAGTCTTTAATGCCTCATAGTCAGTAATATCAACCTGAATGATATTGACTGTAACTCCTTGTTGTTCTAGCTTTTTGATTTCTTGTTGAGCATCGTTTGAAGGGTTACTTCTACCTAGTAATAAGAGATTTTTTGCTCCTTGTTTTGCTAACCATTGGGCAATTTTTAGACCTAATGAACCCCAGCCACCAGTAATTAAATAAGAACCATTAGGAGTAATTTTTAGAGCTTTTTGAGTTTTTAAATCTTCAGTTAATTGTAAACGAGGAACATATATTTTATCCTGACGAATTACTAAACGATCTTCTTGGTTATTATTATTAATAACTGCTAGTAAACTATCAACTTCGTTAGCATCAGCTTCGTTATTTAGATCAACAATTCCACCCCAATATTCAGGATGTTCCAGAGCGATCGCATTAGCTAATCCCCATAGGCAACTTGAAGCAATAGCATTACTATTTAATTTATTAACTACACTTTGGTTTCCTCTAGTAACCAACCAAATTGGTGTAGCTATAGAGTTAGCATACAAAGCCTGAACTAAATTTAAAATATTAGTACAGTGTTGTTGTTGATAAGTATTAATTGCTGTGATATTTTCCTCTTGAAGTTCATCCAGACCTGTTAAATAAATAACGCCTTGTAATTCCTGATTTTGCTGAAATATTTGATTTAAATCATTAGTTTCTAAATCATAATTATCAACTACAAGATAATTTATTGCTGCTTGCTCTAACTGATTAGCTATTTGTTTACTTAAACCTTGTTGATCAGCAAAAATTAACCAGGGTTTATTATTCTCTGGTGTGATTTTAGTATTTAATTCCCTTAAATATACTTGCCATTCAATTTGATAAAACTCAGGTTTTTGAACTTTTAACTGTTCATGATAAGGCAAATAAACCTTAACTTTATTATTAGTAGCCTTAACATTTGG
Organism: uncultured Pleurocapsa sp.; assembly: GCA_964393695.1. Lineage (GTDB taxonomy): Bacteria > Cyanobacteriota > Cyanobacteriia > Cyanobacteriales > Xenococcaceae > Waterburya. The sequence goes on along the minus strand of CAYMWC010000018.1, from coordinate 12,489 downwards.
CTCTAACCAATAGCTTTGTCTTTGAAAAGGATAGGTAGGTAGAGCAACTTTTTGTCTGTTATAACCGCGCTCAAAATTCTGCCAATTAATGGCTAAACCACTAGTATATAAAAAGCCTAAAGTTTGTAAAATTTGCTGCCAGTCTTCTTTACGGGGACGCAAACTAGGCAACCAGGCAGTTTGAATTTGATTACTATCAGTTGCTAAGGTGGAACGTCCCATCCCTAATAAAATCGGTTTTGAGCCAATTTCTAGAAAGATATTACATTCTTGCTGTAAACTTTTCATCCCATCAGCAAAGCGGACTGGGGCAATTACATGATTTACCCAATATTCAGAGGTAGAAATTGCTGTTGTAGCTACTTGACCCGTAACATTAGAAATTAATTTGATTTGGGGTTGATGATATTTAATCGACTTCGCAACTTGGCTAAATTCTCCCAAAATTGGCTGCATTAAAGGCGAATGAAAGGCATGAGAAACTGTTAATTGTTTACTGTTAATTCCCTGAGCATCAAACTTACTAATTACTGCTTGAACTGCGGTTTGTTCTCCAGAAATAACAATACTTTGAGGGCTATTAATAGCTGCGATTGCGCAGCTAGCCGTTGCGAAGCTGCCGTTAGGCATAGGCATCGCAACTTGTTCGCTAAAAGAGTCAATTATTGATTTAACCTTGGTTTCAGAAGCAAATACTGCATACATCTCTCCTGCATGAGATAAACTCTGCATCAGTTTACCCCGTGTTGCCAATAACTTCAGACCATCGGCTAAACTAAACACCCCAGCAACGGCAGCAGCTACATATTCCCCGACACTGTGACCGATTAAAGCAGCTGGTTTAATCCCCCAGTCTAGCCACATCTGCGCCAAGGCGTATTCGAGAGCAAAGATGGCTGGTTGAGTGTAAACAGTCTCGTTAAGAAGGGATGAGGGATGAGGATTAAGGGATGAGGGGTACTGATCAGGATAGAGGACTTGAAGTAGTGGTTGATCTAAATAGTTGTCTAGAATTGCTGCACATTGATCTAGTGCCTGTCTAAATACGGGTTGAGTCTGGTAAAGCTGATAACCCATGTTCACATATTGCGAACCTTGTCCTGTAAATAGGAAAGCTATTTGATTGTTGTGAGCAACTTCATCATAAGCCACCCCTGCATTGAGTTTGCCTGCGGTGAAGCTAGTCAGTTTCTCTTGTAGTTGTGCTGGAGAATCAGCAGCTATTACCAAACGCTGATTAAAATGAATACGTCCCGTGTTAGCAGTATGGCAGATATCGGCTAAAGCTATCTCAGGGTTATTTTGGAGATAATCTCGATAACTTAAAACTAAATCCGTTAACGCCTGTCCACTTTTCGTCGATAAGGTCAACAAATGCAACGGACGTTCGAGTAATTTATTACTCTCCGCGTCTCCCCGTCTCCGCATCTCCCCGTCTTCTTTAACAGAATTCAATAACTCCCCTAAGACAACATGGGCATTAGTACCACCAAAACCAAAAGAACTAACTCCAGCATATCTAGCTGTTGTTGAATCCCAAGGTTGTAATTGCTGAGGAATAGTGATGTTACTCTCAGATAAGTCGATCAGGGGATTTAGCTGTTTAAAGTGTAAATTGGGGGGAATTGCTTGATGTTGAAGACACAGGACAGATTTAATTAAGCCAGCAATCCCTGCTGCTGCTTCTAAATGTCCGATATTAGTTTTGAGTGAACCTAAATAACAAGCTTGCTCTCTTTCCTCATCCAAGACTGTCTTCAGGGAATTAACCTCAATCGGATCGCCTAAAGATGTTCCTGTACCGTGAGACTCAATATAGCTAATCTCTGAGGGAGTAACTTGAGCATTGGCTAATGCCTGACGAATTACCCCCTGTTGCGCCAATCCATTGGGGGCAGTTAAACCATTACTTTTACCATCTTGATTGATTGCTGAGCCTTTAATTACCGCCAAAATGCGATCGCCGTCTCGTTGAGCATCAGCTAAACGCTTAAGAATTACTACTCCACAGCCTTCACCCCGTACATAACCATCGGCAGCAGCATCAAAGGTTTTACAACGTCCGTCTTCTGCCATCATCCCTGCCATCGAAAAGGTTTGAGTTAATTCAGGAGAAAGCATCAAATTAACCCCACCAGCGATCGCCTGATCGCATTCGCCTGTTTTGAGACTTTGACTAGCTAAGTGTACTGCCACCAAAGAAGAAGAACAAGCAGTATCTACCGCCAAAGAAGGCCCTTTCAGGTCAAAAAGATAAGATAGACGATTAGCAGCGATACTATGGGCATTACCTGTACCTGCATAGGCATCAATATCGACTCCATAGTGAAAACGCAACTGGGAATAGTCATTACTGCTAATACCAATAAACACACCCGTCTTACTACCAGCTAAAGTATCATTAGCGATCGCAGCATCTTCTAAAGCTGCCCAACTAACTTCTAGTAATAACCGTTGCTGTGGATCAATACTTTGAGCCTCACGGGGAGTAATCCCAAAAAACTGCGGATCAAACTTATCTACATCCTCAATAAAACCACCATAACTAGATTCAGACCAGCGATCGCTTTTACTAATAGCATCTTTCCCTGTACTTAATAACTGCCAAAATTCATCCGCATTATTTGCCCCTGGAAAACGACAACCAATACCAATAATGGCAATCTCACAATTTTGACTGATGACTGCTAACTGCTGACTGATGACTGATGACTGATGACTGCTAACTGCTGACTGAGATAAATAACCAGACAATTCGGCAATATTAGGATAATCGAAGACAATAGTAGGTGAAAGCTTAATCTCCAGCCAATCTTCTAAATCAGCAGATAAACTAACCGCATCTACCGAATTTAAACCGATGCTCACAAAAGGTTCATGAATATCTATTTCCGAAGCAGCTATACCCAAACGTTGCGCTAAATTTTCTCTTAACCAATTTTCAATTGGATGTTGCTGATTATCCAACTTTCTTTGGGCGAACAAACGTTCGCCCCTACTTTTGACTTCTGTACGGGCGTTTCGCGTTCCCGTAGCGTCTCCGCAGGAGATAACGCCCCTACGATGACTTTTGACTTCTAATTCATATTCTCCTACCGCATTTAAACTATTATCCAAATATCCTGCTTTACAGGCATGACGCTGAATCTTGCCACTAGAAGTTTTAGGAATGCTACCTGTTTTCAATAAAACTATGACGTGAGTTTGCAGGTCATGGTTTTCTGCTACTACTGTTCTGATTGCTTTTTTAACTTCTTCAATCTTCAGGCTACGCAGATGAGTCCTTTTGATTTCAGTAGTAATAACTAATTGTTCTTTCCCTGCAACTTCGATAGCAAAAGCTGCTACATTACCAGCCCTTATAGCTTCATGGGCATTATCTATTGTAGATTCTATGTCTTGAGGATAATAGTTACGTCCGTGAATGATAATTAGATCTTTTAAACGCCCTGTAACAAATAATTCTCCGTCTCGTAAAAATCCCAAATCCCCTGTACGTAACCAACCAGCCTCTTGAGTATCTGCTAAAACCCCATTAAAACTCGCCGTAGTTAATTGAGGGCGATTCCAATAACCTTGGGCTACACTATCACTTTTTGCCCAAATTTCGCCAATTTCGCCATCGAGGCAAGTTTTTAAGCTATCAGGATTAACAATAACCAGTTTTTGTCCTGGTATATTCCGTCCACTACTTACTAAAGTAGTTTGATTGGCTTCACTACTAGAAGCTACAGCCCGATTTTGCTCTAACTCTTGACTATCAAAACTAGCCGTAATTGGTTCAGCATATTTATCTCCGCCTGTAATCATGAGAGTAGATTCTGCCATCCCGTAGCAGGGATAAAAAGCCTGACTGCGAAAACCACAACTACGGAAATATTCACTAAAACGCTTAATAGTTTCGGCTCTAACTGGCTCTGCACCAGAAAAAGCCAATTCCCAACAGCTTAAATCCAAAGTTGCTTTTTGTTCAGGAGTAATGCGATCTACACAAAGATCATAAGCAAAGTTTGGGCCACCATTAGTAACTCCTCGATAGCGAGAAATTGCCTCTAGCCAACGATAAGGACGTTGTAAGAAGGTTACTGGTGCCATCAAGTACATTGACAAACCAACATACATCGGCTGGATAATACAGCCAATTAACCCCATATCGTGATAGGGAGGTAGCCAGGAGACAGCATTATGTTCTCGACGATTTTGAAAGCAATGATTGATCGTGACAGAATTAGCCATCAAATTACCATGACTAACCATCACTCCTTTGGGTGTACCCGTTGAACCACTGGTATATTGGAGAAAAGCTAGATTATCTGTAGTGAGGTCTGGATGTTGCCAACCATTAGCCAAATCCAGTTTCAGGGTATCAGTAGCAATAAATTGAATCTTTTTACTATTTTCGTGAAGAGCAAACTTATCTGAAATTTGGTCTTGAATCGACTTAGAAGTTAAGGCAAAACTGGCATCCGCATCAGCCATAATTGCCAGTAAACGCTCCAGAGAACGATTAGCACGGGGAGGATATACTGGAACAGCTATCACTCCAGCATATAAACAACCCAAAAAAGCAGTAATAAAATCTAGTCCTGGCTGATAAAGCAATAACGCCCTTTGCCCTTGTGCTTGATGACTCTGTAACACAAAAGCGATCGCCTTAGCTTTTAGATTTAGTTGTTGATACGTGAGATTATCGATCTCAGATTCGCTATCCGCCAAGAAAGTAAACGCCCTTTTGTCAGGTTGTCTATTGGCTTGTGCTTGTAATCGGTCTATTAGGGTTATTTGCTTGCTCAATCGATTCCTCTCTCTGCCACCCACAAAGCTAGATACATTTAACTAGCTTATCCAAAAGCGAGGTATGTGTGTTACCTTTACTTCGGAAATAAATGCCTCAGACAAAGGATACCCGATAAATGAATAAAAATATAGTAAAAAGGAACAATGACCCATAACATCCTTCCCTAGACTGGTTTTTGTCCAAGATTATTTCTACAAAAAACTCCCAGTAGTTGTTTACTGGAAGCATCAATAACGATAGTTAGATAATGAGTGTTTAATTGAAAATGCTATTTTTCTTTAAAGGAACTAACCCAAGATCTAAGTTCTTCTTTGGCGACTTCTCGACCACCTAAACCAAAAGCTAGAGCGATCGCCACAGCAATTCCTCCTAGAATTAAGCCAAAGGCAAGGTTGACGATATTAGGTGCAATACCCATACGGTTAAGTGCCATTGCACCAACTAAGGTAATAATCGCAATACGGGCAGATTGTGCCAACAAACGAGATTGTGCAGTTCCCGAAGCTAAGATCAAATTAAAAGCTACATTAGCCAAATAAAGACCAATAGCAAAGACAATTACACCAATCAGAACTTGTCCTGCGATCGCTAAAATGACACGAAAAACATCTTCTAAAGCAGGAATACCCAAAATATCTACCGCTGTTAAAGTGGCAACTAGCATGATGCCTACCAGACAGAGTAGACCAACTAGTTCCGAGGGAGTTTTAGAGCTTACAGTAGCTCCAGATTGAATCATAGTCGGTTGTTCTGTTCCCATGCCCTCAATAGACTGCTCTGGAGGTTGCGCTCCAGAAGGAGGAAATTGGCTATCAGAGGTTGAGGATATTCCCAACCACTGCAATAGGTTATTAAAGCCAAAATTAGTCAGAATATTAGCTACAAAGTCTGAAACAAATTGTCCCGCCACATAAAAGAAGGCTAAAACTACACCTGCTGCAAATATTTTGGGCAACAAGTCTAAAACTTGATTGAGCATCTCAGTGGCAGGTTGGGAAATGGCTCTAATTTGTAACTGCTCGAGGGCAGAAATAATACCTGGAATTAAAATCAGCACAAAAACTACTGTGCCAATAATTGAAGATAATGATTGAGTTCCTTCTCTACCAGACAACCCAAACTTACGTCCAACGTTGTCTATTCCTGTAGCTGCCAAAAGATTACTGACAATGCGTTTAACAATGTTAGCAACAAACCAAAATACCGCTCCAATTATTACTGCACCCAAAATATTTGGTAGCATTCCTAGAACTTCATTGAGCAGTTCTTCAACTGGTCGAAGAGTTCCGTTTAACTGTAAGGCATTGAGGATTGCTGGTAAAAACAGCAGAAAAATAAACCAATACAGCGCATTACCTAAAGTATTGGTTAAGGAAAAATCACTGGTTTCTGCTGTCTCCAAACCTAAACGCTGTTCGATGTTGAAAGCTCCCAAGCCTCTAGTGACAATAGTTTTTACTAAGGTAGCTATAACCCAAGCAATCCCTAGTAAAAAAGCTGCTGCCAAAATCTTGGGAATAAAGCCCGCTATTTGATCTAACAACGTATTGAGCGGAGCAGATACTGCTTGCAACTGAAGCGTGTTTAAGGCTGCGACGATCACAAACAACAGAATCAGCCAAAAGCATAAATTGGCAATCCAATTTTCTATTGGCAGATTGGTTTCAGCCCCCTGTCCACCAATAGCACCAGCAATCTTATTATCGATATTGGTACTGTTAAGAAGTTTTTTGACAACTCCTTTAACAATTGTGGCAATAATCCATCCAACGACAAAGATGACAATTGCCTTTACTAAACCCCATACATCAACCCCTAATTGGGATTGTACTTGCTCAAAAGGATTAGCTTGTGCCAATAGTAAAGGATCTAGTGACGAAATATTATTAAGTATTTGTGTCATGTTCTTTAGTTTTAATTCATCTAGTCATTCCCTCTCTCGGCATTAGCGAGAGATAAATGATAATACAGATGTCTTGTTAGTCTCACAAGCAAATATATTTTTCTGCGATAATTATGACAAATTAAATTCAGAATGCTTCAAAAGTTAAGGTTCTTAGCTTTTTTTTCAGCCAATATGCTTAGTTAAAACTTAATATTGTCTTATGGTCTCTCCAGCCTGAAACGTTTCTCTAGCAATCCTCTTAAAGTTGTAAACTAATTAATTAGGATAGACAAGAAGCAAAAGAAACTCTCTGGGATAATTTAAGATTAAGATTGTTATACTTAAACTTTTTTTTGTTTAATAGATTATTAATTATTTAAAAGTTAAGAAAATATTAATTATGTGTTATGTATATTTTTAAGTTGTTACTTTACACTTTATTTGTTTTTAACTTTACATTTTTGATAAATTTATAATGTCATCGTCTCAAATTTTTGAACAATCGATTCAGATCAAAGCTAGTGCTGTCATCACCGAGGAATGTATAACCAATTTAAAATTAATGCATCGTTGGCTCAATCCTTTATTGCAATGTGAACCAATTGGTACTTGGAGTACTAATGTTGGCAGTCTGAGTCGTTTTACGATTAAAATTCCCCTATTACAACCGAGTCTTAGAAGTGTAGTTGCTCAAAGAGAGCCAGGTTTGATTGTCTGGGAATTTGACGGCTTTTTTAAAGGCTGCGATCGCTGGGAATGTCAACCCACTAAAGATGGAACTTTTTTACTCAATCGCTTTGAATTTGAAATCTCTAACCCGATAATTAACTGGGGATTTAATAATTTTGCTGCTAATTTAACTAAAAAGGATATGCAAGCACAATTAAGACGACTCAAGAGAGTTGCTGAAGAAGTTTATCAAAATAGTGACTGGTGATTAGAAACGATATCAACTTGCGTTGTCTACGGTGAGATGAGCCATCTAATTAATGATTTCATAAAGTTAGATGAGTATTTTTTATGTAGCTTTTTAAACTTTTTTATTGATCAATAATCATTTTAAAGATTCCTCACTGATATTGTTTAGGACATTTTTTAAATTCCTACTTCCTATTTCCTATTTTCGGTAGTGCTAAAATAATCAATAATTTTGGATGAATAAAAAAACTCAACACTAAATGCTGAATTCATCCTCAAGCACGTAGAATTTAAAACTCTTTAAAATGACCGAGCAAGATAAACTTTCTCCTCCCATCGCTCAAAAACAGCCTCATACTCACTCTATTCATGGAGATGAGAGGATCGATAATTATTACTGGTTACGCGATTGTCGCGCCAATCCTGAAGTCATTGCCTATCTGGAAGCGGAAAACCAATATACAGAGGCAATGATGCAGCATACGGAGTCGTTACAAACTGATCTCTACAAAGAAATGCTATCTCGCATTCAAGAAACCGATCTTTCTGTTCCTTCTCGTAAGGATAACTATTATTACTACACTCGTACTGAAGAAGGTAAAGCTTATTCGATTTATTGCCGTAAAAAAGATAGTCTGGATGCGCCTGAAGAAATATTACTCGACCAAAATCAACTTGCCGAAGGACATGAATATTTCGCTTTGGGAGTCTTATCAGTCAGTCCCAACCATCAAATTCTGGCTTATTCAATCGATACTAGTGGGGCAGAAAAATATACTCTCTATTTTCTCGATTTAAACACCAGAGAAGTCTATTCACAAAGTATTCCCGACACTTATTATTCTTTTGTTTGGGCAAACGATAACCAGACTGTATTTTATACCAAAGTTGATAGTGCTAATCGACCCGATCGCTTATTGCGTCATTCCTTAGAAGATGCTGTCGAAAATGACGTACTAGTGTACCAAGAAACCGACGAGGCTTATTTCTTATCGGTTGGGAAAACCAGTAGCGATGCCTATCTTATTCTAAGTTTAGGTAGTATGGTGACATCCGAAGTTTATTATCTTGATGCCAATCGCCCGACAGATTCTTTCCAAATTTTCCAACCGCGAGCGACTGGGATTGAATATTCGATAACCCATCACGGCGATTATTTTTATATCACCACCAACGAAGGGGCGATTAATTTTAAATTAATGAAAACCCCAGTCAACAATATTAATAAAGAAAATTGGCAGACGGTAATACCCCATCGAGAAGAGATTTATCTTTTAGGTGTTAGTGCTTTTAGCGACCATTTAATTATCTACGAACAAGAAGAAGGAGTTCCAAAACTTAGAGTACACAAATTTTCTACAGGCGAAGAACACTACATATCTTTTCCCGAACCAATTTATTCAGCTGGTGATGGGGGTAATCCTGAATTTAATACCAATATCTTTCGCTTTAGCTACACTTCTTTAATAACTCCAAATTCTATCTTCGATTACAACTTAGACACCAAAGAAAGAGAACTAAAAAAAGAAACTCCCGTACTAGGAGGCTACGATCGCACTCAATATATCAGTGAAAGATTATATGCAACTGCTGATGATGGAACTTTCATTCCTATTTCTTTAGTTTACAAAAAAGGGATAGAAAAAAATGGCAAAAATTCTTGCTTCTTAACTGCTTACGGCTCGTACGGTGCAAATTATCCTGTTTACTTCTCTTCAATTCGTCTCTCTTTACTTGATCGTGGTGTCGTGTTTGCGATCGCCCATATCAGGGGAGGGTCAGAAAAAGGACGCAAATGGTACGAAAATGGCAAATTACTACACAAGAAAAATACTTTTACCGATTTTATCGCCTGTGCCGAACATTTAATTCAAGACCAATGGACTTCCTCCCAACATCTTGCCATTAACGGCGGTAGTGCGGGTGGATTACTAATGGGTGCGGTTCTTAATATGCGTCCAGATTTATTTAAAATCGCGATCGCTGATGTCCCTTTCGTTGACGTGGTTACTACTATTCTCGATCCATCTTTACCTCTAACAGTAATTGAATGGGAAGAATGGGGAAATCCTAAAGACAAAACCTACTACGACTACATGAAATCCTATTCCCCCTACGATAACGTCGCAGCCCAAAACTATCCTCATCTACTAATCACTGGTGGTTTAAACGATCCTCGCGTTGCTTATTGGGAACCAGCCAAATGGACAGCCAAATTACGCGATCTAAAAACTGACAATAATTTACTACTGTTGAAAACCAACATGGATGCAGGACATGGCGGTGCATCGGGACGTTACGAACAACTCAAAGAAACTGCTTTCGAGTATGCTTTTTTACTTGATCGCTGGGGAATGGGATTTCAGTGAGCAGTCATCAGTCATCAGTCATCAGTTACCAAAGTAGGAAATAGGAAATAGGAAATAGGAAATAGGTCGAATATCTAGACAAGTTATAAAGTCCTAAAACCTTTGAATTGCTTCGGCTACTGCTTCAGAATACTCCTCATAAATACCTAGAGTTCCAGGTAGTTTGACTGTTTGTACCTGTTCTAATTCTGCCATTGCTAACATTTCGGCTTTTGATTTTGGTGGTGCGTTTTCCGCCACAATTACTAATACAGGGATAGAGACAGATGACAAACGATTTAAAAATTCTTCCCTATTGATCACAGGATCGATCGCGCCAGTAACAAAAGCAGCAGGTGCATATCTTCCTCCTTTTTTGGAGGTTATTTGATGTTTTTGGGCGATAAATTCAGGAGTTAGTTGGGTTTCATCTACATAGACGTGACGTTTATACATTAAGCGCAGAAAAGCAGGAGTAGTGTTGAGATAGTATAAAATTTGTCCAATAATCGGCGAGCGTACTAGGTTTTTGACCCCATTTCTGACTCCATCTGGTAAACCCATAACTCTTAAAGGACCCTGCCAAGTAGGAGCAACTAAAATAAGTTTCGAGATGATATTTGGGTTGTCTTCTGCTAGTTTTAAGGCATATCCAGCAGCATGACCAGCAGCTATCAAAATAATTGGACGATTAAAAATAAATTGAACCAGATCTGATAATAAATGTTCAAATAAAACAGGATTATAATCTACGGGAGGACATTCCGACTCCCCAAACCCCAACCAATCTACAACTGTCACCTGATAATGATTTGCTAGTACTTGGGCAATAGCCTTCATTTCTGTACGACTAGAAACCGTACTAAAAGCAGGAAGTATTAAGACAGGGTTTCCTTGTCCGATAGTTTCGTAGACAACTTGATATTGTTTTCCTTGCCAACTCCAAGTATAGCGATCGCTTTTTCCACCAATACCAAAGTTAATTTTAATAGGAGAGTCAGTTACAGTAGTCATAATTAAATTAATAGTGAAGAAGGAGTTCAAGTAATAAGTAACAAAATTAAAAGATCTGTTTTTAATGTAAATGTTAGTATAATTTCAATTTTCAATTCAAGACCGATTTATTCAACTTTCGTAGTTGAACAGAATTATTTTAGACTTTTGCAGAGCGATCGCACTTTCTAAATTTTAAAGCTACTATGCGATCGCACTTCGCCTCCCCTTACAGTTCGCCTTTTTTAGCAAAGTGATTTAGCTTGTATCTTGGACAGCGATCGCCCGATAGGAAAATAAATACGATTAAAAAGATATAATTGTCAGTATTCTTTCAAAAACTGATATAACTGATGCCTATTCTGAGTATTCAACACATTGAAACTTCTTCTGACGTTCGCAATGGAAAGCCTAGAATATCTGGTACTCGCATTACTGTGGAAGATGTTGCAGAGATGAATCTTAAGTTGGGTATGTCTTTAATTGAAATTGCAGGGGTTTATGATTTGTCGTTGGCTCAAGTCTATGCAGCTATGGCTTACTATTTTGAACACAGGGAAGAGATAGAACAGAGAATTGCAGAAGAAGAAGCTATGGTTGAGGAATATCACAAAAATCATTCTTCAGTACTGCAAGCAAAGTTGGAGCAATTGAAGGGTGAATGAGCGCATTCGATTCCATCTGGATGAAAATATTAATCCAGTAATTGCTGTCGGATTGCGTCGTTATGGTATTGATGTAACCACTACGGTTGAAATGAAACTGCGTGGGGAATCTGATGAAACACAGTTGGATTTTTCCAGAAAAACAGGAAGAGTAATTGTGACTCAAGATAGGGATTTTTTAATCATTGCTAGTTCTGGAAAAGCTCATAGTGGAATTGCTTATTGTCAAAAAGGCAAACGTTCAATTGGTGAAATTATTGAATCGTTGGTTCTAATTTATGAAGTTTTGACACCAGAAGATATTAAAGGAAAAGTGGAATTTATCTAAACTTTGTTGGAATTATGAAAAGCGATCGCACTTCTCAAAAGCCATAACGCGATCGCATAACACCGTAAACTATTATTAATTCAGGTGGGCAAAAAATAGCAATAGCTTAAAAGGTTTTCATGTAACAATTATTGCCCACCCTACGAGGGAGCGATCGCTCTACAATTCTCATTTGATTTGATCCGTAAGCTAGGCGTAAGTTTGATCGCCCGACGGACAATAAAGTAATTACGCGCTCGCGCCAGAAGTTTAAGATAAGATATGAATGATTAATGAAATAGTTGTACATCAGCAATAAATAATAATTAAAAGTTCGATATGGAAGAGATATTAGAACTCAAACAAAGTTTGTTGTCAGGTAATATTGACCAAGCTTTATGTATTGTAGAAGAGCTTGAGGAAGTGGGCAGAAAATCTATCATTGAAAATTTGGAGTCTTTTTTAGTAGTTCTTTTAATTCACTTAATCAAAAATCAGATTGAACAGAAATTAACAAGCTCTTGGAAAAAATCAATTTTAAATAGTTTGGTGGCAATTCAGAAAAAAAATAAGCT
>CAYMWC010000017.1:0-45389 GCA_964393695.1 uncultured Pleurocapsa sp. | reverse complement strand
GATTTATGGAAAACTAAAGGTCAAAAAAAGGGATTTCGTTATTATTTAGCAGGATTACTGGGAGAAAGTAAACGCAAAAATATTGCTCAAATGACCGATAATATAATTGGTTCTTCTTATCATAATGTCCATCATTTTATTAGCAAATCATCTTGGTCAGCGTTAAAGATAAATGAACGCCGTTTGCAAGTTATGAATAAGTGCAATCAGACAAGAATTAGGAATAATTTTGCACTGATAATCGATGATTCTGGACATCGAAAAAGCGGAAATTTTACTGAGGGAGTAGGAAGACAATATATCGGAGAAATTGGAAAGACTGATAATGGAATTGTGATAGTTACAACTCATTTATATGATGGAGTAAGAAGTCTTCCATTAGACGTTGAATTATATCAAAAAGCCGATTCATTCCCTGAAGGAAAAGAGGAGAAAGATTTCATCAAAAAGCCAGATATAGCTCTAAAATTAGTCAATCAAACAATTAAAAGAAAATATCGTCCAGGGATTGTTTTAATGGATGGTGGTTAGGGAAATAATTCTACTTTACTGAAGGAGTTAGAGACACTAAAGCTAAATTATATCGGGGGTTTAGCTAAGAATCGTTTAGCTACTGTAATCAATTCTCAAACAGGAGAAAAACATTCTGCAAAAAGGTTAGATGAAATAATACTTTCCTTGTCTAAAAAAGATTTTCAATCTGTTACTTTAAAACTTGATCAACCCAAACTTGTCTGGGTAGCTACTATACAAGCCGAAACTAATGGTCTTGAAGGGCAGAGAAATATAGCGATCGTCATGAATGCTAGTTCTCCAGATGAAGCGACTGAAATCGATTATTTGATTACCAATTCTCAAGGTGAACAAGTAACAGGAGAATGGATAGTGAAAACATTTTCAAATAGGAATTATATTGAGAAATTTTATAGAGAAGCGAAAGGATGGCTAGGCTTAAAAGAATATCAAGTGAGAAAAAAAGAAGCTCTAATTCGCCATTTTATTTGAGTATTTACTGTTTATACTTTTATGAGGACACGCATTCTGAGGTTTCCTCAGAATCGCGAGATGTCCGTTATTTATCAGCAATTAATGGGAGGGCTGAGAAAGCGTTATGCTAATAAATCTTTAACTACTTTTGCTGAAACTTTAGAAGCTTTTTTAACAGGTATTTCTTACAAGTTCTTTCGCTGGTTACAAGATAATGAGGAACTATTTGCTGAACATAAAGCCAATCGAGGATTTGTTTGGGGATAAAATCAAGTAACGTTACTACTATAGCTGGATTTCAGTGATTATCTTTCTCTTTTTTCCTAAAGTCCAGCTAAACGTAGCTTGATCATATACTTCTCCTTGAGAAAACGGCAGTTTTTTATCGGTTTTAAATTTCTCTTGCTCTAAGAATTAATTAATAGAAGTAGTAAAAAACTAAGTTTAAATCTCCGAATAAGATCAAATGTAATCTAGTTTACATATTTTTAGTATGGATGTTTTCAAATGGCAAACAATCTTATTTTTCAACCATTGAAATTCCGTCATTTAACAGTTAAAAATCGTATTTTTCGCTCTAGTGTAACTGGGCGTTGGGATAACTATAATGGTTCTGGAACTCAAGCGCGTGTAAATTGGGAAAACAAGTTTGCTAAGGGAGGAGTTGGGGCGATTATTTCCTCCTATGTCCCTGTCTCCATCGAGGGTCGAATTACTCCTAATGTAGTCACCATCGACTGTGATGAACGGATTCCCTTTTGGCAGACAGTGGGAGAAACAGTACAGCGATATGGATGCAAATATATCATTCAACTTAGTCATTCGGGACGACAAAGAGACATTGAGGGGATTGAAAATACGCGGACTTTAACCAATCGGGTCGAACCAATACCTGCCCCAAGCTCAACTAATGAAGCAGATCAAATTAATGGTTTACCTGCCAACAAAATGCCCACATCGAAAGTCAAAGCCATTGTTCAAGACTTTGCCAAGGCAGCAGGGAGAGCCAAAGAGGCTGGCTTAGATGGAATTGAATTACACAGTTCCCACGGATACTTAATCAATCAGTTTCTAAGTTCGGCAATCAATCAACGCACAGATGAATATGGTGGTGATCTCAAAAATCGCTATCGGTTTCTCCAAGAAATTGTGGCAGCAATTCGCCGTGTGGTGGGAGAGGAGTTTCACCTGCAAGCCAAAATTAGTGTCAGAGAGTTTAATAATATTATTCCCCCTTGGGGCAAGTCAGGGAATACTTTTGAGGAAGCAATTCAAATTTGTCAGTGGCTTGAGGAAGATGGAATTGATGCCTTACATATTTCTCGTGGTAGCACTTTTCCCCATCCCTTATTACCTTCTGGCCCTTTCCCGTTTAGAATGCTGCGCTACACCTACGATACGATGACTTCCAGTGGGGGAAAAAATAGCTTTCGCAACGTAATTCTATTTCGCTATCAGTTTCTCCAACCTTTATTTCAATGGATTTGGAGGCGATTACCAAGAAAAGTAGAAGGTAGTTACGAGCAACCAATTAAAGGGCTAGAGATCCAAGACGAATCCCTGGATGAACATTTTAGGGAGCATATATCTACTAAAGAGCTTCAAACCCTATTAACTGAACATCAGGGTACAGTGCTGAGGGACGCGAGACAAATCAAGCAAAATCTCCGAGAAATTCCCATTATTACCACTGGTGGATTTCAACAAGCATCATATATTAATAATGCGATCGCAGAAGGCTATACCGATGGCGTAAGTATGGCTCGAATGTTAGTGGCTAATAACGATCTAGTACAGCAATTTGAGTCAGGTAGGGATATTGCCCAAAAGCCTTGTACCTATTGCAATGAATGCTTGGGAGCGTATCTAGAATTGCCTTTAGGCTGTTATAACCTAGACCGTTTTTATCAACGCTCAATCAAAAACTTAACTGGAGAGGCAAGAGACAAGGCAGATCAAGAAGCAGAAGTAGCCAGAACTCGTGAAGTAATGACGGTTTTTGAGCCACCGCCTAAGCCATATATGCCACCAATAGACTTGTCCGAAAATTGGTAAAGCTCTCTAGCTCTGGCTTGAGAGAATTTAGAACCCAAGTCAGAATCAACAGTAAAATAAGGGTTGGGAATAGTTACTGATAGCAACTAGCGAAAAAAGTATGAATGATTAATACACGCCCTAACCTCACTTTGGTTAATTTGATAAAACAGGTAAAACTAATGCGCCAATTCTTAATCTAACTAACCCACAAATAGTCAAGATTACTTGTTGATAAATTTGACTGGCAAGTGGAAATCTTTGTTGAGCAATCCGAAAAATTTTAATGAGTCTAATTATATGTTCTACAAAAATACGTTTACTTGAAAACTCTTTATTGGCAACTTTTTGCTGTTCAGTTAATTCTCTCTTTT
Source organism: uncultured Pleurocapsa sp. (assembly GCA_964393695.1). Taxonomy (GTDB): domain Bacteria; phylum Cyanobacteriota; class Cyanobacteriia; order Cyanobacteriales; family Xenococcaceae; genus Waterburya. The sequence continues at coordinate 41,994 of CAYMWC010000017.1, read as the reverse complement.
TTGGTTTCTTATAAGGAGTAGTAGTATTTTTACCTCCAACGTATGCATAATCGACCTTGAAACTTTTGGATATCGGCAAACTTTGTTTGTTGGTTTCTTAACAAGCTAATATCACTAACTGGCCCTCTTTGTCCTATTTTGACATCAACAATATCTTTTCCTTTTGGTAAGATAATAAATTGACTTTTAAAAGTATGCTGTTTCTTCTTGCCAGAAAAATACTGTTGTTGCTCAGTAGGCTCTGAAGGTCTTAGACGAGGCTGTTCCATACTATCTACAATTAACTCAAATTCTGTCAATAGTTCCAAGACCATTTCATAATCATTATCTTGTTTTTCCCAAGAATCTAATAAACTAGCAGGTAAAATATTTCCTAATATTTCTAACCAGTAATGAAACGTATCATTTGCCTCGGTTTTTGACACCCCAAATTGTAGCCCTCAAACTTCAAATGTTGGCATTTGTCTTAAATAAAACAGACATAAACATACTTGTTCTTCAATATTTAGCTTTGGTTTTCTTCCTCCTCCTCTTTTATTAATACGTATCTTTTTTCTTTCTAGAGCTAATTGCTTTAACCAATGAGCTTTTTGTGCCTGAGCAACTAAGTCTTTAAACTGTTTAAAAGTAATTCCCAGTATTTGCTTTGTTCGGTTGGGATACGCTTGGATATAATGAAGAGGATTTTTCATGGTGGTAGATGGTTAAAATTCTTTTCTACCACTTTTTTGTTCCTCAGATAATATTTCGGACAAGTCTAGTTGTCTGAACCTTTGCCCCCTTGCCTTGATTGCTAGTTTTCTTCTGTTCCTCTAAATAAGTTGACCAGATTAGATTACCTGCGACTCTCACTTTTCCCCAACACCAAGGCATGGCTGCCCCATAGTTAGATTTGGCAGTAGTCAAATCGTTGATTCTGCCCGACTCAAGTTTTTGAGTGGGAGTTACAGCATAGGTTATACCTGCTGTAATTAAACTTGTCGCTGCGGAGATTAGGAGAGCTTCACCGATGCCAGTCATTGATTTTGAAGTCAGAATTCAGAAGTCAGAAGTCAGAAGTAAATTTTTTCTGACCTCTGACTTCTGACCTCCGACCTTATTTTTCCCATCAACTGTTGTTAGACTCAATTTTCCAAAGAGCTTTGTTGCTTGCATAAACTTCTTTGATAGCTATAAAGCCACAGTAGTAATATTTTGTTTGCCTATTTAAATATTTAGCCGTAATTCCAAAGATGGGAGCAAGTCTGGTGGCTGGTAGAAGGTAGTGGCGATCGCTTATTCTTTGCAGTAATTCCAAATCAAATAATGGATCTTGAGCCAGCCCAAAGCTGATAGATTCTTCATAAATACTTCTGACCTCTGACCTCTGTACGGGCGTTTCGCGTTCGCGTAGCGTCTCCGCAGGAGATAACGCCCCTACTAATTTACTTACCTGCGGTTCATCCTTAACTATCTGCACTTCCGTCCTTTGTACAAACGATTCACGACTATTGCTTTTGTCTTTACAATGCTCACGCATCTGCGATAGTAAATTAAACTGCTTTTGATCATACAAATTCAAACCGCGATCGCCCTCTGTTGGCTCAATATTTAGATAGCTACAATCTCGCTCAATGGTGCTGACAGAACAATTTAAAAGATGGGCAATCTCTCTTTTAGTATAGGTTTTAGACATAGTGATGAGGGTCGTTATGAGGTTGCTAATTAAAGTATCATAATTGAGTAACCCGTAGCTTCAGAAATCAGATGATGAGTATAAGCGAGCTATACGAACGAGATTTTAATTTGTGGGCAGAAGAGATGGCGATCGCTATTAGAAATCGCAAGGTAAATGATATGGACTGGGATAATTTGTTAGAAGAAATTGAGGATATGAGCGCAAGCCAAAAGAGGTCTTTGAGAAGCTATTATTACAGGCTTGTCGAACATATCTTGAAATTAAGGGATTGGGACGCAGAAAAAGAGAGAAATAACGCCAAATGGCGCGTTGAAGTTACTAATTTTCGTCAAAATATTAATGATATTTTAGAGGATTCTCCCAGTTTAAAAAACTACCTAACTGGCAATCATATTCTTTGGTTTAGCAAGGTTGTAGACAACTACGAAAAAAATAAATTGTTCAATATCAAAGATACTACTGTCATTCCTTTGGCCATGATGATGGATAATTCTTTTTTTGGCTAGCTAGTTTTTGATTTCTGCTTCTACAAAATTTTTTAATTTTTCTTGAGACGATTGAACGTCATTTAAGCGAATCTCTGATTCAACTACTGCTTTTTGAACTTCCTTAAGCTCAGGTAATTTCTGCTCAAGGTTTTTGTCTTTAGCTGCTTGAGTGAGTTCTAAGATTGCCTGGTTTTGCCGTTCGATTTGCTCTTGTAATTTCACAGTATTTGCCTCGTTGATATTCGTTAACTCCTTACCTTTCAAGTTAATTTCTGTATTGCCAGCTTTGTACTGGAACGAACCAGAATTGACGATTAAAAATGCGATCGCGATCGGGGTAGTAATTGAACTCACGCCCAAAAATCCTGCCAACACATACCAAAAATTAGAAGGCAGAACCTTTAAAGTAGCGGAAATAAAACTAATTTAATTATTTTAATTATCTTAAACAACTAACAACAGCTAGAACCATTGCAGTTACGGAGAGGGGGGGATTCGAACCCCCGTTAGGTATTACCCTAAAATAGTTTTCGAGACTACCGCATTCAACCGCTCTGCCACCTCTCCAGATGAACAACAAGCTACAGGGTTATTTTACAGCGATCAGCGATCAATGACCAGCTTTATCAGTCAACAGTTAACAGTCATCAGTGACCAGTGACCAGTGACCAGTTATCGGTCATTAGTGAGAAGACAGTAATCAGTAATTATTATTGCGAGTAAGTTCTGTTGGAGTTGTTTGGAAGCCAGCTTGGGGTGTCCAGGTAATTGCTCCAGATTGTTGCAGGTTGTAATATTTGGTGTTAGTTGTACTTCGTCGGGTGACTGCTGGGGGTGAATTAGAGGCAATGATCATCTCAGGTGAGAGGTTCAACCAGATAGTTGGTACTTTTGAACTCAGTAAGATAACAGGTTTTTGATGCGAGTTACCTTGCTCAATATATTGTTCAATTTCCCTAGGCTGGCGTTTAATTTGGTTTAAAATTAGCCAAGTTGCAGTAGTAGTTTCTAATTGCAATGCCGACAACTGATTATTAAAGGCTATCTTCAGAGATTTAGTAATAATACTTTGATTGAAACTTTGAATTGCTATTTGGTTGTTATTTAAACCGAAGGGATTTTGAGAGTTGGGGTGAGAAACAAAATGATTAATAGATAAGCGATCGCTTATTTGTAACCAGTCGGACTTGGAATTAGCTTCAGGACTAAAATTTATAGCGTAATCGAGATGATTAATACCCTGTTGTGTTAAAAACGGTAAGACACTGTATCTAATAGTTTGAGCTTGACCACTATTGATTAAAATCGTTTTACCCCGATCCTGAATGACTACAATTGGTTCTGGTTGTGCTGCTAGGACAGTAATTTGAGTTAAGCGAAAGTGATTGTAGCCTATAGGTATGACAATTAGCGTCAAAGTAAAGGCTAAAACTAGTCCCCAATGTCTACGCCACCATGAGTTTAACCATACCAAAATTAATAAACCATAAATAGTTAACAGGACACCCAGAGAAATTTGTCCAATTGCCCAAGAACTACCTGGTAAATTAGTAAAAAAATTAGTGAAGGCAAGTAATAACTGTGTGGGATAAAATAACAGCCAAGCGATCGCACTACCTAAAATTGGTATAAAAATAGCAGCGATCGCACTCAGCATTCCTCCCAGGCTAATAATGGTAATTAAAGGTGTGCAAAGAATATTTACTACAAGGCTGTAGGTGGCAACAGCATTAAATACATATCCTAGTAAGGGCAAAACCCAAATGGAGGCTGCTAAAGGGACTGCAAATAAAGTCGTAATCGTCGGCGGCAGCCAATCTAGTCTCGCTTCTAATGCTGGTAGAGTGACAATTAAGCCTAATGTTGCCAAAAAACTGAGTTGAAAACCCAGATCGCCAATCAACAAGGGATTAAACAGTAAAATCATGGTGGCAGCTAGTAGCAGTGAACCCAAAGGTTTAACTTTAGTATCCATTGCCAAGGCAATTAAGACAGCCACACCCATTAAAAAAGCTCGCAAAATTGAAGCTTGAATTCCCGTTAAACTTAAATAAACCAATAAAGTGCCGATACCAATAACTAAGCGCGGTTTCGTTGATAGATTATTAGTCAATTTCAAAACCAATCCTATCAGTAGAGATACTTGAAACCCAGAAGCAGCAAGCACATGAGCCAAGCCAACCTCAATAAAGCGATCGCGAATATCACTCGTTAAATCTACGGCTTTCTGCCCTAACACCATTGAACTAACCAACTGTCCGACAGGACTACCTAAACCCTGTAATTGACTTCTGACAATTCGCCGTCGCAACTTCCACCATCCCCAAGCAGGTTCAGGATTTCTATCAAATGTTACTTCTGTCCCACGTATACCTGCAAAGATCCCCTGACGAGCAAGATAAGATTTAAAATCAAAGCCACCTGGATTACTAGCAGCCTGGGGTAAATATAAAATTCCTTGAATTTGGAGATCTTGCCCAGGATAAATCCCTGTTCCCTGTAGTAACGGTACGGTAACGTATAGCTTTCCTGATACCTGTTCCCCCTTACCAACCTCTGTTGCTGCCAACCAAAATTTTAGCCTTTGACTCTCGTTTAATCGTGGTTCAGTTAAAACCCTACCTGTAACTGTAATCACGTTACTATCTGAAGCAGTGACTTGATAACTAATATCGTTACTACGAGGTTGAGGTATGCGTAACTGAAAATAAACTACTGCCAAGATTGCAACTATAGCTGCAACTATCCACAATTTATAATTAATTTTGCCAAATTTATGTAGAGCGATAATCGCGCTAACGACAGTTATCCCACTTAAACCTAAAAAGACTATGAGTAATTGCTCTTTTGTCAACCCCGAACTCGGAAAAGTAACTAAATTAGTGGACAATAAACCAACAATATACGCCAAACAAAGAATTATCCAACCGTTGCGAGTCATAGCCAAGTAGAGTCATGATAACGCCCTCCAGTTAAACACAGTCATTTATCAGGTGACAAGGAAAACTTATTTGTCTGTGATCTAAAAACTTGGTTGTTTTTTACAAAACTTAATATAATGGAGCAAGATGTTTTAAGTATATGTGCCTAAAAAAATGGAAAACATTCAAATCCCTTGGCTAACAGCTACAATTCTCCTACCTCTAATAGCCTCCATAGCTATCCCTCTCATTCCCGATAAAGAAGGCAAAACCGTTAGATGGTATGCCCTCTATGTAGGACTAGCAAATCTCTGCTTAATAGTTTATGGATTTTGGGAAAATTATGACCTTAATGTAACTGGATTACAACTACAGGAAACCTATGCTTGGATTCCGCAACTGGGATTAAATTGGTCAGTTGGAGTTGATGGGTTATCTATGCCCTTAATTTTGCTCTCTGGTTTAATTACAACTTTAGCAATCTTGGCTTCTTGGAAAGTTAAACACAAGCCCAAATTATATTACTTTTTAATTTTAATCTTATACAGCGCGCAGATTGGTGTCTTTGCTGCTCAAGACTTATTACTTTTCTTCCTCATGTGGGAAATAGAATTAGTACCTGTATATCTCTTAATTTCTATTTGGGGTGGCGAGAAACGTCTCTACGCAGCTACTAAATTTATTCTTTATACAGCCCTAGCCTCAATTTTTATTCTGATAGCTGGTTTAGGTTTAGCTTTCTACGGCGATAATATTACCTTTAACATAGCTGAATTAGGACTTAAAGACTATCCCTTATCTTTAGAATTATTAGCCTATGTCGGCTTCCTAATTGCCTTTGGTGTCAAGTTACCAATTTTTCCGCTACATACCTGGTTGCCTGATGCCCATAGTCAAGCTTCCGCACCCATATCCATGATCCTGGCAGGTGTCTTACTCAAAATGGGTGGTTATGGTCTAATTCGTTTTAATATTGAAGTTCTACCCCATGCTCATATTAAGTTTGCTCCTTTGTTGATAATTTTGGGAGTCATTAATATTGTTTACGGGGCATTAACTGCTTTTGGACAAACTAACCTCAAACGTCGTTTGGCTTCCTCTTCTATCTCTCACATGGGTTTTGTCTTGATTGGTATTGCTTCTTTTACAGATTTAGGTCTGAATGGGGCAATGTTACAAATGCTCTCTCATGGTTTAATTGCTGCTGCTTTATTCTTCCTCTCTGGTGCAACTTATGACCGCACCCACACCCTGATGATGGATGAAATGGGTGGGATGGCAAAAACTATGCCCAAGACCTTTGCTATGTTCACTACAGGTGCTATGGCTTCTTTAGCTTTACCTGGGATGAGTGGTTTTGTAGGCGAGTTAACCATCTTTTTGGGTATTGCCACCAGCGATGTCTATGGTCAAACATTCAAAGTTGGAATTATCTTTTTGACGGCAGTAGGTTTAATTCTTACACCCATTTATCTACTGTCGATGTTACGTCAGGTATTCTATGGAGAGAGTAATCCTGGTTTAAAAATGCCCAGTTTCCAAGTTGATGCTCAACCACGGGAAATATTTATCGCTACCTGTTTATTACTGCCTATTATTGGCATTGGTTTGTATCCTAAGCTAGCAACTAGCAGTTATGATTTAAAAACTATGGAAGTTGCTGCCAAGACTCGTTCAGCTTTACCAGTGATTGTACAAGAGCAAGTTCTCAATAACCATAATTTTATTTCTTCCCTAACATCTCCAACTCAGTTAGAACAAACTATACCTCAGACTGCGCCACCAATATTCTAGTAGATCGTCAAGTTTGAATTGATGGGTTGAGGTAGTGTAATGCCTAAAAGTTAATAGCTAAAAACCAAGATTTATCCCATCAGTAATTAATTGACAAGGCATTAGGCACATTAATGTTTTAAATTGTAAAACAAGTTAAATCTATAGCTACATCTGACAAGGTGTAGCTTTTGTTTTGTAAACTTTTATAATAAAATGCATAAAACAATTAATTTGCTCAGTAGTTAAATTACAAACGAACTGTATTGTTAATAAACTAATGCGAATCTTAATTAACGAACAAAAAGATATATTATTTCAGGCGGGAGAGGAGTTACCCAAAGAGAAAGATAATCTCTGGTTAATTACTAATGGAGTGGTTAAAACCCATACAGTTAGCGAAGGAGGCGCATTAATAACTTTAGGATTTTGGGGTGAAGGAGATGTAATCGGTAAATCTTTATCTAACGTCGATCCTTACATAATCAAATGTATTAGTGATGTAAACGCGATCGCTGTTCGCCAGCAATATTGGCAAGCTTTATCTAGTCAGTTTTTAGATTATGCCCAACAAACTCAGCAACTAATGTATATTGTGCGCAACAATAGAATCGCCAAACGCCTGTGGTTGCTCTTGAAATGGTTGGCTACTAAGTTTGGACGCGTAATACAACAAGGCAAGTTAATTGACTTTAAGTTAACCCATCAAGAATTAGCTGATGCGATCGGGACAACCAGAATTACTGTGACTAAAATTTTAAATCAATTTGAAAGAGAGGGCTTAATTTTACGACCAAAAACTAAATGTATTATTTTGAAGCGATAAGTTAGTAAAGTCAAAAATAAAAAGTTAAAAATAAAAAAAAGTATTAGCCACTTTGGGTTAATACTTTGATCTTTCTCTATCCTAGACGGAAATCAAAAATCAATTTGTCTACTTGATAAATAACATTTCTTGATAGGTAGGGAGAGGCCACAGGTCATTGGCTACTTCTGCTTCTAAAGCATCAACGTCTTCTCTGATATCATTCATCAGTGGCAGAATAGTGTTAGCACAATATTTCATGTGTTCTTCAGTGCTGCCAAAGTCTGATTGGGTCATAACTGAAATCAATTTAGACACCTTGGACATCATTGAATTGGTCAACTCAGCAACTTTTTTAACGTTGTCTTGATCGAGTTTAATTCCCATCCCCTCTAATTCAGCAACAGTCTGAGAAACACTAGCTAGATGTTTTATAGCAGCAGGATAAATCATGGTTTTCGCCATGTCAATTACCAGTTTTGCTTCTACTTCAATAGAGAGAATATATTGCTCTGCATATACTTCGTAGCGACTTTCCAATTCTACGGGAGAAAGCACGCCAGTTTTTTCAAAGAGATCTTCAATATATTTTTCCTTGAGAACAGGAAGAGCATCAGCAGTAGTGGGTAAATTAGCTAAACCTCTCTCTTCTACAGCCATTTTATGCCATTCGGCAGAATAGCCATCACCACCAAAAATAACTGCACCATGTTTTTGCATTACCTGCTGGAGTACAGTAACTATAGCAGTGTTAAGCTCAATCCCTTTACCTAATTCACTTTCTAGAAGATCTCCAACCCAAGTCAAAGAATCTGCCAACATCGTATTTAAGGTAATCAAAGGTCCAGAAACCGACTGACTAGAACCAACGGCACGGAATTCAAAGCGGTTACCAGTAAAAGCAAAAGGAGAAGTTCTATTGCGATCGCCGGGATCTTTAGACAAAGGCGGTAAAGTATCTACCCCAATCCTCATTTCGCCTTTATGGCTATAATTATCACCAATTTCTCCCGTAGCAATTTGGTTAAATAGACTTTCCAATTGCGAACCTAAATAAACCGACATAATTGCAGGAGGAGCTTCATTTGCTCCCAAACGGTGATCGTTACTAGCATTAGCAATGACTGCTCGCATTAAAGGCCCATATATATGTACTCCACGAATTACCGCAGCACAGAAAATTAAAAACTGGGCGTTGTCATGGGGAGTATCTCCAGGGTCTAATAAATTTCCTTGGGTTTCGTTACCTACAGACCAGTTGACGTGTTTACCAGAACCATTAATACCTTCAAAAGGTTTTTCATGTAGTAAACAGACAAAACCATGTTTTTTGGCAGTCAAACGTAACAGAGTCATAGTTAACTGCTGATGATCCGAAGCCACATTGGCTGCTTCAAAAAAAGGTGCGATTTCAAACTGACCAGGGGCAACCTCGTTATGTCGGGTCTTAGCAGGGATACCCAAGCGATACATTCTCCTTTCAACATCCTGCATAAAGACCTGAACCCGTTCAGGAATCGCACCAAAGTAATGATCGTCAAACTGCTGACCTTTAGCAGGAGGCTTGCCAAATAAAGTTCTACCAGCCAAAAGTAAATCAGGACGACTGTTAGCAAACTGAGCATCCACTAAGAAATACTCCTGTTCTGGGCCACAGCTAGAATTAACAGGAGCAACGTCAGTATGACCTAATAACTTTAGTACTCTTGTTGCTGCCTTATTCATGGCTGCGATTGATCGCAATAAAGGAGTTTTCTTATCTAAAGCTTCTCCTGTCCAAGAAACAAAGACTGTAGGTATACAGAGAGTAACACCATTATCTGTTTCCATTAAGTAGGCTGGACTAGTAACATCCCAAGCTGTATAGCCTCTGGCTTCAAAAGTGGAGCGAATTCCACCATTGGGGAAGGATGAACCATCGGGTTCTCCCTGGACTAGTAACTTACCTGAAAATTCCGAAATTGCACTGCCATCACTTTGAACCGAGACAAAACCATCATGTTTTTCGGCAGTAGCATTAGTCATGGGATAAAAAACGTGAGCGTAGTAGGATGCACCCTTAGAAATAGCCCAATCTTTCATCGCTGAAGCTACCATATCAGCGACAGAAACGTCTAATTTTTCTCCAGTTTGAATTGTTTTTTTAAGGGATCTAAAAACGGCTTTCGGCAGACACTGTTTCATCTTGCTGAGGCTAAAAACGTCCGCTGCCCATAGATCTTCTAAACGACTTGGTGGTTCGGCAAGAATTGGTTGCCGACTGGTAATTTGATAAATTGCTTGCGTACGCGATTCGTATCCCATGACAATTATAATTTTTTCTAGATATTCGGTTCATTTGATCGTAGCGAACTTACAATCCCAAAATATGTCAAATAAGCGACAGAATTTTAGCAAGTTTTTCAATACAAAAAAGTTTGATCGAAATTAGCGGGGAAGTTTCATCAAACCCCCCCACTATAAAAACTATTAATTATTACTTATTAGTGACCCGTAGCGGTACTAGCAATCATAGTAAAGAGCAAATTCATAAGGATGAGGGCGCAAACGCAAAGGATTAACCTCCGCATCTAACTTATACTGAATCCAATTTTGGATAAAGTCTTCAGTAAATACACCAGTGCTAGTTAAGAAACCATGATCATTTTCCAAGGCTTCTAATGCACCCTCAAGAGAACCAGGAGTAGATGGAATTTTACTAAGTTCTTCAGGAGAAAGTTCGTAAATATCCACATCTAAAGGATCGCCAGGCGAAATTTGGTTTTTGACCCCATCAATACCTGCTAATAACATCGCTGAGAAACCCAGATAAGGATTAGCGGTAGGATCAGGACAGCGAAACTCAAAACGTTTAGCTTTAGGATTACTACCACTCAGAGGAATACGTACCGAAGCGGAACGATTACCTTGAGAATAAGCTAGGTTTACAGGTGCTTCAAAACCAGGTACAAGACGTTTGTAAGAATTAGCAGCAGGATTAGTAAACGCCAAAATAGCAGGGGCGTGTTGTAAGATACCACCAATAAAATAAAGTGCTATTTGACTCAAATCTGCATAGCCATCACCAAAGAATAAAGGCTTGCCTTCTTTCCAAATAGACATATGAGTATGCATCCCCGTACCGTTGTCGTTAAACAAGGGTTTGGGCATAAAGGTAGCGGTTTTACCATATTTTCTGGCTACATTTTTGACTATGTATTTGTAAGTCAAAACATAATCAGCAGCATGAACTAAGTCAGAAAATTTAATTCCCAATTCACACTGTCCCGCAGAAGCTACTTCATGGTGATGTTTCTCAATGGGAACACCACATTTACCCAAAGTTAACAGCATTTCACTCCGAATATCTTGTAGGGTATCAGAAGGTGCGACAGGAAAATAACCCCGTTTATGAGCAGTCTTATAACCTAAGTTACCATTCTCCTCATAAGCACCAGAATTCCAAATACCTTCACTAGAATCTATGTGATAGAAACCTTCGTATTCTGCTTGACCAAAGCGAATATCATCAAAAATAAAAAACTCTGGTTCTGGACCACAATATACCGTATCACCAATGCCAGTAGTCTTGAGATAGTCTACAGCTTTTTGCGCCAAAGAACGAGGATCGCGATCATACCATTCTCCAGTGCGGGGTTCTTTAATGGAACAGACCATACTTAAAGTAGGTATTTCCATAAACGGGTCAATCCAAGCAGTGGTGGGATCTGGAACCATTGCCATATCGGAAGCGTTAATGGCTTTCCAACCGCGAATACTAGAACCATCAAACGCTACACCGTCAGTAAACGCATCGGCATCAATTAAACTGCGATGAAAAGTACAGTGCTGCCAGATACCAAATAAATCAACAAATTTAAGATCAATTAACTCGATGTTTTGATCTTCAATCATTTTCAACACTTCTTGGGCAGTCTCAGCCATGAATATAGCTCCTTTTGGATTTATGTCTAACCTTAACAATCTTGTAAGAAATACAGTGTCTCAGTTTGTTGTTGATGTTACAGAATTATCATGTTTTATCCGACTCTAAATCTGTAAACTTTACAAAAATGTGACTATATTAACCAAATAATTAGCTTTTGGGCAAAATTTAAGCTTTGTTTTAAATTTATGATTAGTGCCAATCTAGGGTGTAAGATATCAAAATTTGAAGCAACCAGAGTCGTCGTCACGACTTGTGGGATCATAAGTAAATGTAGCTTAAGATATAGCTAAAAAATAAAGGCTAAGATTACTAGCTAAATAAAAAATGCTGTTGGGAGAAACCAAAAAAAAATGCGAGACGCAGTTACCAACCTAATTAAAAATTACGATATCACAGGGCGTTATCTAGACCGTAATGCCATGGACAGCCTCCAAGATTATTTTACTTCTGGAACAGCTAGAGTATCTGTAGCAACTATGATCAGTGGTAATGCTGCCACGATTGTAAAAGACGCAGGAATTCAACTGTTTGAAGATGTTCCCGAACTAATCCGTCCAGGAGGCAATGCTTACACTACCCGTCGTTATTCCGCTTGTTTAAGGGATTTAGACTACTATCTCCGTTATGCTAGTTATGCTTTAGTAGCAGGAAGTATGGATGTTTTAGATGAAAGAGTGTTGCAGGGTTTACGTGAGACTTATAATTCTTTAGGTGTGCCAATTGGTCCTACTGTAGTAGGAATTCAAATCATGAAAGATATGGTTAAAGAAATGGCAGCCAATCAAGGAATTAATAATACTAGTTTCATAGATGAACCTTTTGAGTACATGACTCGCCAACTAAGTGAAGTTTCTGTTTAATTGGCAAGTTCTAATTAATAAGTATTTATAGATATTGCATATTGCAGTGGTTAATCGCCTCAAATCTAAGTTTTGCTCTGGGGCGATTTTGTTTTTGTTGTGATCCGAAAAAGAGTTTCTTGACTGATATTTGTTTGTTAAAAAATCACAAATTGAACTTCTTCCTTCTTCCTTAACTCAACCAGAGCTTATAAGACTTATGGGCATAGGTCTATTTAAACAAGAGATTGGCTAGGTTGAGAAATATCTGTGACTGGAGTTGGGTTATCTAAATTATCAATTACCCCTAACATTTCTCTTTCAAAACTTACCTGAGCCCGATTGGTTTTAGCTCCAAAATAAAAGTTATTATCCTGTTCTAATGCCCAAACTTGAGAATGGGAAAAGTAACTCATAACTACACCCACCATCAAGAGAGCAAATCCTGTATAAACAATCGGAACTCCAGGATCGGCTTTGATCTGCAACCCAGTGCTGCCAAGAATATCGATTAGTTTAATCTTAATTCCATCCATCTCAACGCTTTGACCGATGCGAATTGCACTGGTTAATTCTCCCTGCTGATTATAAATTAAGGCTGTTCCCTGCAAGTCTTTGATTAACATTGAAACTCCAGAACTCATATCGGGCTTGGTAGGAATCCATGTTCCCCAGATATTACCAGCACCGAGGGTATCTAATTTGGCTACTGGTAATTGAAAGATAGGACTGTTGTTTAGCTGAACTTGCGCAGCAGCAATACCCCAGTTAGTTTGATATAAAGTAACGCCATCATAACGTAGAGGTTTATTAACATGAATAGTGTCTCGTTTTAATTCTTCGCCGCGATCGCTAATTATGGAAAGATCGGAATAGAATTGATCGATATCGCCGTTATCGGTATACTCAATCCAAAAGCGATTTACTTTTACTGCCCAATTATGGGGAATCTGATTAGCTGATAAAGGGCCTGATTCGATAATATTTCTAATCTGAAAAGTATTACCACTCTTTACCATTTCCTGGGCAAAAAACCCTGTAAAGATTCCCCACATTCCTCCAGCTAAAACAATTAACATCCCAATGTGTACAACGATTGGCCCAATGCGTCCGATAATCCCTTTACGGGCATAGAGAGCGTTATCTTGTTGCCAGACTCGGTAATTTTGCTGTTCTAATAGAGGTACTAAAGATTTAATTGAACCTTGATTCAACTCAGCACTCAGGGCTAATTTGGCAAACTGCTGGGGTTTTTGATAATATTTCCATTTACGGGCAGCTTTCAGGGCTGGTAACTGACGAGTAAAAGTACAGGCAGTCAAACTAGTACCAAAGAGAATTAATAAAGATAGATACCACCAGGTACTATAAACATGATTTAAACCCCAGGCTAAGATAACTTTCCAGGTCAAGAAGCCGTATAAGGCAGGGGATTCAGGATAGTTTTGTTGATAAAAAGTCAGAGTTTCCGCCTGTTCAATGACTGTACCAGTAATACTCACTAGAGCGATCGCCAGTAGTAAAATAATTGCTAACTTTAAATTGGCAACTATGCCGACAAAACGACGAAATATGGAATTTGGTTTTAAAAGTAGATTTGATGACATTATTTATATTCAGGAAGTAGGGGCGCAAGGCTTGCGCCCTGGATGAGGGATGAGAATTAAAAGCTTTGAGTTAAATTTTAGGGAGACGAGATAAGAGGGAATAAATTCCAAAACCCAATAGTAATGCTCCACTCACAGGATTAATCCAACTAGACCAACGACGCATTTCCAGGATATTTTTAATCGAAGCAGTAAAAGTACCTGCAATTACTAATGGTGTTACGTAACCGATCGCATAAGCTATTAACAAACCTGCACCAACAATTAAATCCTGAGTTGTAGCAACCCAAGCTAGTAATGTGGCTAATACAGGAGTACTGCAAGGAGAAGCAATTAAACCAAAGGTAAAACCTAATAAATAAGAACGTATTCCCCGGGGTAAATCCGCACTGATCCAATCCGTTGCCCCCAGGGAGGGAAAACGTAAAGGTAAGATTTCCAAAAGATTTAAGCCCATCGCGATCGCTACTAAACTGACGATAATCGGTAAACCTACCCCAATCTGTCCATAAACCTTACCAATTGAAGTGGCAAAAATACCCAACAGGGCGAGAGTAGTGGCTAAACCGAGTGCAAACCAGCTAGACTGGACTGCTGCTTGTAATCTTCCCTCTGATTCATAACCACCAATGTAACCCACGGTAATTGGCAACATCGATAGCATACAGGGAGTTAAGCTGGTAACTAGTCCTGCCAGAAAAATTATTCCCACACTCACCAAACTCAGATGAGTTAATTGGGTAGAAACCACTCGATTTGCCAATTGTTCTAAAAAAAATAATTGTGTTTGTAAAAATTCCAGCATGAAAAATTAAGTTTTGCTATAAACTTCCCTCTCTTGAATTCTATCAAAATACCTAATTACCTAGATATTGCCACTAAAAAGACATTAAGATTGGCGGAAATGCTATCAAGATTAAAGAACTAGTTCAAGGAAATCAAGTCAAGATGCTCAATAAGAATACAATTTTCTTAATTTTACTAGTGTTTGCTCCCATTTCTATTGCTGCACATTTCCTGGAATGGGGCGAAACTATCGTATTTATTACCGCAGCTTTGAGTATTGTTCCCTTAGCAGGCTATATGGGGACAGCTACCGAAGAAATCGCTGTAGTTACAGGACCAAATATCGGTGGCTTACTTAACGCTACTTTTGGCAATGCCACAGAATTAATTTTGGCTTTTATCGCCCTCAAAGCTGGTTTGGTTGGTGTGGTCAAAGCTACCATTACTGGCTCAATTATCAGTAACCTGCTACTGGTCATGGGTTTCTCGATGTTGCTGGGAGGAATCCGCTTTAAAGAACAGAAATTTCAACCGACTGTTGCCCGTCTTAATGCTTCTTCGATGAATCTAGCGGTAGTTGCTCTACTTATGCCCACTGCCGTTGATTTTACATCTTCAGGTATTGAAGAACGTACTTTGCAGAATTTATCCGTAGCTGTGGCAGTCATTTTGATTTTAGTTTACCTACTGACATTGTTATTTTCCATGAAAACTCATGCCTATCTTTGTGATGTCGGCGATGTTGATTTAGACGAAGGAGGGGAAGGAGAACCTAAAATTAACCTGGGGTTTTGGGTCTTTATTTTACTAGCGGTTACCCTCGCGGTAGCAGTCGAATCTGAACTATTAGTAGACTCTTTAGAGGTAGCTACTTCCGAATTAGGCTTAAGTGCCTTGTTTACTGGGGTAATCTTGCTACCAATTATTGGTAATGCTGCTGAACACGCTACGGCGGTAACAGTGGCAATGAAAAATAAGATGGATCTCTCTGTATCGGTTGCGGTAGGTTCGAGTATGCAGATTGCCTTGTTTGTTGCCCCAGTGTTGGTTATTGCAGGCTGGCTGATTGGTCAACCAATGGATCTCGATTTTAATCCTTTTGAACTAGTTGCTGTTGCCGTTGCTGTCTTGATTGCTAATTCTATTAGTTCTGATGGCGAATCTAACTGGTTAGAAGGGGGTTTGCTACTGGCTACTTATGCAGTAATCGCGATCGCTTTCTTTTTTCATCCTTTTGTTGAAGGGATGATTTAGTTACAAACGATTAAGGATGAAAGATAAAGGATAAAGAATCTATTGATTACTAATGACTGATGAATGATTCATCGCTCTTGACGAAGGCAGAAGGTAGGAGTCAGAAGGATCGATTGCAGGGGGATATTGCACCCTTGTGGTGTTCTGACCCACTCCTCTATCGAAGACCGCTAAACTTCGTCAAGAGCGGGGGATTTAAACTGCTGCCCTCTGCATTCCGCAGTTTAACTACTAACAATATCTAGCTATCAGCAGTAGTCAAGATATTATCCGCTACTTTATCAGGAACTTCTTGTAGATGGTGATATTGCCAGTTAAAAAAGCCAACTCCTAAAGTTAGCGATCGCAACTCGATAATAAAGTTGTGCATTTCTGCTTGGGGTAAGTAACCTGAGACTATATCCCAACCTTTCCAATTAGCTAGGCGATCATAGCCGAGAATTTGTCCCCTGCGTCCTGTAATTAATTGCAAGGCTCTGGAAGTAAATTCACTGGGTACGGAAACAGTAATTTCTAAAACTGGTTCAAGTAATACAGGGTTACACTTGCTCATCCCCTCATTCATAGCAATCCGTGCAGCCTGTTTAAATGCTTGTTCGGAACTGTCTACAGAGTGATACGAACCATCGGTTAGGGTGACATCAACATCGACCACAGGATAGCCTAAAGGGCCATGTTGCAGATATTCTCGCACTCCTGTTTCGACTCCTGGAATATACTGTTTAGGAACTACACCTCCCACAATGGTTTGGTGGAAATGAAAACCTTCCCCTCGGGGTAAAGGTTTGATATCTAAATAAACATCACCAAAAGCACCATGTCCACCACTTTGATGTTTGTAACGACCGTGAGAATTAGTCGCACTGCGAATGGTTTCTTTATAGGGTACTTGAGGTAAATGAGTACTCATAGGTAAGTTATACTTGCGACGGAGACGATCTAAAGCTACCTGAAGATGGACTTCTCCCTGTCCCCACAGGATTACTTCACGGGTATCACCATGCTGTTCCCAATGCAAAGAAGGATCTTCGTCTAAGAGTTTGCCTAAAGCAGCACTAAGTTTAACTTCATCTTGACGGTTTTTAGGTGCGATCGCCAAAGCATAAACAGGAGCTATTTTATCTGCTTGTGGCAGAGGTTGAATAGATTGGCTGGCATTAGTCAGAGTATCTCCCGTCTTGGCAGTTTCTAAGCGTGCTAAAGCCACAATTTCGCCGACAGTTGCTTGCTGTACGGCTATTTGTTGCTGTCCCATTAAGCGATAGATTCCCCCAGTTCTTTCGCCGTTGAGAGTTATGCCATCAGTAAGTTCTCCCTGCCAAACTCTGACTAAAGATAAGCGTCCGCCTTGGGAAGTAAAATAGGTTTTTAAAACTTGAACAATGGTTTCTTCATCTGCTTTCGGTTTTAGACCTCGACGTTCAGCCGTAATTTCGGGAGATGGTGCTTCTTTGACTAAGGCATCAAGTAAAGGACGCACTCCATATTCATTGTCTGCCATTCCAAAGAAAACAGGTACGATTAGATCGGCACTTAATTCTTGTTTTAGATCTTGCAGGATTTCTGCTTGAGATGGTTCGATTTCCTCAATTAGCTCTTCTAGCAAATGATCGTCAAAATCAGCCAGAGTTTCTAACATTTCTCGTCTTGCAGCCTGTTCTGACTCTCGCAAATGTTCAGGTATTGGTACAGCATCAGCAGGACTATGGGGATGATAATGATAAGCCTGTTCGGTGATTAAATCAATATAACCAATGCAATTGTCGCCTTGATAAATTGGATATTGTTGAGGAATTAAAGGACGACTAGAAACTTCTTTAAGAGCTTGAAGAATTTCCATATAACCGTAAGAGCTACGGTCAATTTTATTAATAAATACTAAGTGGGGAATCTCCCAATCATCGAGAAATTTAAATAAAGGTGCTAAAGTTAAAACTTTTTCAACTACTGGTTCACAGACGACAACGACTACTCCTGCCCCCACCAAAGTATTATAGGTTTCTTGAGCAAATTCCACTGAGCCTGGACAATCTAAAAAGGTAAAATTAATTTCCTGATATTCGGTACTGGCAACTGATAACTCTACACTCATCTGGCGATCGCGAGCTTCTGTAGAGCTATCTCCCACCGTATTGCCGTCTTTTGTCGTCCCTTTGCGCGTAATTGCTCCGCTCACAAATAAAATACTTTCTAATAATGTAGTTTTGCCACTAGAATAAGGACCAACAATTGCTACATTACGAGTATTCTTAATACCGTTTTCGCTCATAATTTCACCCCAAAGTAAAATTTTTATCGTTTAGTACCGAGAAAGATATACCTGAGTTTTATTGGAAAAAAAGTAAATAACAAAAGGTTTTATTTACTTTTATGATCAACAATTAGCCATCAAAAATAAGATGATCAACTCAGTCTCATCTAAAATAATTACTGCGATATTTACTAACTAATTTCGATTTGAATTAGCTATCTATATATAATTGAGATTAACGCTTTGAGAGAGGCATAATGAAATATTGTAATTTCTTGTAATAAGATTTGGATATTTTTTAACCTATAAAATTACAATTACACTGTATTTTTTTAGTTATTTTGCTTTATTTAAATAAACCAAGAGATAAGCTGGAATAATTATAATTAAGTACAATAAAATTAATAAATCTTAATTGTAAAATCAGAAAAACTAAAATGTTACGTAAATTCTTGTTTGGTTCAATTTGGCTAGCCTTGGTAACTTATGCCATTATTGTTTCTACTTCCAAAAGTTCATTTTCCGAAGATTTTGAGCTAATTATTAATCTCTCTCTTGGTCGTCTAGAAGGCATTAATCCGATAATCACAGCGATATTTTATCTCATGGGGATTTTTCCCGTAATTTATGCTGCTTTTCTACTTTTTGATGCCAAAGAAGCCAAAATTTCTCCCTATCCTTTTGCGATCGCTTCTTTTGGGGTTGGAGCATTTGCCTTGCTACCTTATCTCGCTGTACGTCAGCCCCCTACTCCTGAGAATATAGAAAAAAATTGGGTACTTAAAATACTCGATTCTCGTTTGCTAGCAATTATTTCCTCCCTCACTTTCATTATTCTGGTAGCGTGGGGAATAACTCAGGGCAACTGGTCAGATTTTGCTGTTCAATGGCAAAATAGTCAATTTTTAGAGGTTATGAGCTTAGATTTTTGTATCTTATCTTGTTTATTGCCTACAGTTGTACCAGCTGATTTAGAACGACGGGGAATCAAATCAAAAAACTTTTTTTGGTTAGCTACGTTGATACCTGTCTTGGGAACTTTAATCTATTGGTGCTTTCGCCCTCAGTTACCTGTTTAAGTAAGTAGCAGATAGCAGATTAGTACTACTTGCTAATGGTAGAATTGAATTACTACAATCAATTTTTTACCATCCTCAAAGTTAACTTCTTGGCGGAACACTAGATAAACCCACCATTCGGCGGTTTGAATGATTCTCCCGAGTTATTTTTTTCTGCTGGCGCAAATTTGCTAGACTTGGAAGAAAAAATATTTTTTTGTCTAACAATATTCTGATAAGAACTAGAAAGAGATTTTAACCAGGAGATACGAGTCGGAATTGGTGCGCGGGCTGGCTTAAGTCCCTGGAGTACATCTGATAGTTGCAATCCTTCTAAGGGTTTAGCCTCTTTAATTTTGTGCCACACAGAACGGGACATCAGTAGGGTATGTTCTACGGGAGTGGCGCCGATTTTATTAAAATACTCTTCTCTTTCTGGTTGATAATCGGCTGAGACAATTTCTAGTGGTTGAGAGTATAGATGATGATCTTCGGCTAAACCAGATGTCTGATCTAGAGATTTTTGAACTATTTGAGCCATTTGAGCAGTCAATTTAGGATAAAGCCAAGTATAGGCAGGATTGACTGTTAATTGCGCTCGATGGGGGCGAGAGCCGTCTTTAGAAGACTCTAACCTAAAATAGCCGATCGCCGCCTTGCGTTGTGGCTCAAAAACATAACCACTGACTATATCTGTACCATTAAGCCAATGACGAATTTGGCTCACAGCATTCTGTATTAAGTTGCTTTTAAAGTCTTCTACGTGACGATCAAAAACTTGGCGCAGTAGAGGTGGCATCGATACACAATCTAGTTGATACAACAACGGTGCATCAGCATTACTGATCGGCAGAAAATTAGGTAAATCTGGATTTTGCTCTGCTAATTGAGTAATTAGTTCTGAAGGTATCTGCCAATAGGTCATTTGTGCTAGAGGCTGAAAACCATTTTCACGATAAAGAGCCAAATGATTCTTTTCGTTGACATTTACTTCTAGCATCCATGTCCGTGCTTCCCAGATATTTTGTAGGCAATGACGTAGTAACTGCGAACCAATTTCTTTTTGAGTTTTGAGCAACTCTAGCTGAGGAGATATACTATTGAGCAAAATTCTTTCTACTCTCCAAGTACTACGAGTGCTATTGAGAGAAGAAACTTGTATTAATCCCAAAACTTCGTCTAATTGTTGGGCAACATATACTCGCCAACCATGATAGTAGGAACGAGGTAAAAGACTTAAAAATCTCTTGAGTCCGTACCATGAGCCTACTTGTTCTAATTCTCGATCAATAGTTATCAGACGTTTAGAAGTTTCCTTGGCAACGCATTCACTTACCAAAGCATTAATTGCATCCACATCACGATATTGAAGAGGACGAACTATCAGTTGGTTGTTGTCGGGTACGGATGAAGTCATGATCTTTCCTTAGTCAACTCTTTCTAATTGCCATAAAATTTGATTACCCTCTCGCCTGACTCTAGATACAACCCAGTTACGCCAAGACCAGTGGTCACCTCGGCTGGTTACAGCACTAGCATTAATGTCCATTAGATCGGCTAGTTCAGAACTGCTGATTAGATAACCTTTGCTAGCTATTTCCTCAGCGATTCTGAGAGTATCAATTAAATCTCTTAATTGAGGAACTCTTTCTTCATTTGATACTCTGGTTTCTTCCATTGTGCTGTTTGGTAAATCAGTCATAGCTAGCTACAATTTAAATATTTGATGATTAGTTTTAACAGATGTAATTAATTGCATCTTGCGGATATTAAAGTTTATCCGATAACTTGATTACCGTCATCTTAGCTAATTTGGACGAGAGTTATCTGCTACTAGGTTAATATATCTTGAACGGGCTGGTTGAAAATCTGGTCGAATTTCCAGAGATTTTTCATAACTAGCGATCGCTTTATCCCAATCTTCCATCTGTTCAAGAGCGCAACCACGGTTGTACCAGAATAAATGATTACCTGGCATTATTTTAAGCGCATTGTTCCAGCTATCGATTGCTTCTGTCCAATTTTGTAGTTGATATAGAGCATGGGCGCGATCATTCCAAGCCTGATAGTTATTAGGATCGATGACTAAGGCACTCTGAAATGAGTCTACTGCCTCTTCGTATTGACCCAAACGACCTAAAGCACTCCCCCGATTATGCCAAGCTTCTGAGAGGTTCGGATTAATTTCTAACGCTTTTTCCCAAGAAGCGATCGCTTTGCCAAATTCCCCAGCACTGACTTGTTTTAACCCCAAATTGAACCAGCTTTCAATTAACTCCAGACTAGATTGATCTAAATCTTCTAGCTGCTGATCTGGGGATTGTTTGACTGTTTGAGAGGCTAGAACGTCTAAGTTTGGCAAAGAAACATTAAGTTTTTCTGATATTTGTTGAGCTAATTCTTGATCTTCTTGAATTAAACTCATTATCTGCTGTAAATCAAGAGCGACGGGGTCTGGTGCTAATGTATTGATATCAGTAATCTCAGGAATTGATGATAAATCCACCTCCGCAGGTGATGTTGTGGTAGGCATGAACTCTGATGGTTGTTCTTGAGTCGTTGAAACTTCTGTTGTTGGCTTTGATTGCTCCTGATTGGATGCCCAACTCTCAGCAGTTGGTAGATCTTCTGTTATTGATTCAGATTCGAGTTCTTGTTCAGAAGCTAATGAGGTTGTAGTTAAGTCTGTAGAATTTATTGTAGTCTCGGAAGTTAAATTAGCTGTTGTTTCATCAATTGCCAAAGCACCAAGAGCAGCAAAATCAGTAGGCAATCGTTCAGACAACTCTTGCTCGGTTTCCATGGTTATGGATATTGTCGGTGATTCTGGAGGTAAATCTGAACCAACATATTCCCAGATCACATCTTCAGTATTGCCGAATAGTAATTCTCGTCCAATACGATTGGATACTTTTCCTATTTGGTTAACTTCAGCTGTCGATTGGGTTAACTCCCCCAAACGAATCATCATATTTCCTAACTGCCGTTTAGACTGAATTGGCAAGGTTAAAACTTTAACCCTAAGACGCTCCAGCCAAGCAACCCAATCTTGTTGTTGAGCGCGATCGCCCAACTGGTTAAAAAACTTAGCAATTCTGTGATCATGCCACCCATGGGCAATTCCTTCTAATAGCTGATTAAATAAAAATTCATAGTCAGCATCGGTTAAAGAAACAACGGCTATTTTAATCGGGTCGTCAGACTTTGGTGAGTCCTGGCTAGCCTGAGATGAGTTAGAGTTAGAGGTTGACTGTTGGTTATCTTGCTTAACTTGCCCAATCGTATGACTCATTATCTTTAGATCAAATATACTGATTTTAAGAGAAAAGCTGAACTAATTTCACTAAATATTGCTCAATTGTACAGGGATAATTTTCTACTAACTAGTGGAAAATAAAAAGCCCACATTTAATATGCCTCACGAACCTCTGCATCACAAGTACCGACCTCAAACTTTTAAAGATTTAGTCGGTCAAGAAACAATCGCCCTTACCTTAAGTAATGCCTTAAAACAGGTAAAAATTGCCCCTGCTTATTTATTTACAGGACCTAGAGGCACAGGGAAAACTTCTAGTGCCAGAATTTTAGCCAAATCTCTCAATTGTTTAGCTAGCAGTCAACCGACCCCCGAACCCTGTGGTCAATGTGAAGCTTGTCTGGCGATCGCTAAAGGTACAGCCTTGGATGTGATGGAAATTGATGCTGCCAGTAATACAGGGGTTGATAATATTCGTGAAATTATCGAGCGATCGCGTTTTGCGCCTGTGCAGTGTCGTTACAAAATTTATGCTATTGATGAATGTCATATGCTCACCAGTGCAGCCTTTAATGCCCTGTTAAAGACCTTAGAAGAGCCACCGCCACAGGTTGTCTTTATTTTGGCTACTACCGATCCTCAGAGGGTGCTTTCGACGATAATTTCTCGTTGTCAGAGATTTGATTATCGGCGTATTCCCCTAGCAGAGATGATCAAGCATTTAAGATACATTGCTGATGCCGAAAAGATTAATATTGAAACTGAAGCGATCGCTCTAATTGCTCAAATTGCTAATGGTGGGTTGAGAGATGCCGAAAGCTTATTGGATCAATTGAGTTTATTACCAGACACAATTTCCGTAGCTAAAGTCTGGGATTTAGTCGGGGCTGTACCAGAACAGGATTTATTAAAACTACTGGAGGCGATTAAGCAGAATGATTCTTTAGGAGTGTTACAGCAGTGTCGTAGTCTTTTAGATCGAGGACGAGAACCCATAGTCGTTTTGCAAAATTTAGCTAGCTTTTATCTCAATTTATTAATTGCCAAAACCGCCCCTCAACGTCCTGATTTGGTTGCAGTTACCGAAACTTGCTGGCAGCAATTGTGTACCGCAGCTAAGAGTTGGGATACTGCTCTAATTTTGCGTGGACAACAGCATCTTCAAGAAGCAGAAACCCAATTAAAGCATACTACCCAACCCCGTTTATGGTTAGAAGTAACCTTATTAGGATTATTACCAGAAGCTTATCCAACAGCTATTACTATCCAGCCTGAAAATCTGATTAAGCCTATTCCCAACAAGATTACCCAGCCCAATACTACTGTATCCTCAAAAACTGACTTGCAGCCAATTTCTCCAGTTGAAGAGCCAGCCAAATCAGTTGAGCAAACTCCTATTGAGCTAGATCATTCCCCACAGCAGTCAGTTAAGCATAACCATCTGTCTGTAACGGCTTCTCCTCCGATGGTTAGTGAGTTAATTCCACCATCAAATCCTGAAGTAGTTACACAAAATCTAGCTAGTCAAGAAATGTGGCATAAAATTGTTACTTGTTTACAACCACCAACAACTCAAGCACTTTTAAAACAACAGTGTCATTTAGTTAGCTTTGACGGGGTTAGTGCAATTGTCGGTATTAGTTCGGCAAAATTACAGAAACTCCATCAAGGCAAGGTTGCTAATATTGAAGCTGCTTTTGCTCAAGTTTTTCAGCGCCAAATTAAGGTTCACCTAGAAGTTGCCACTCCCCAAGCAATTCCCGCCAAAGATTTAACTCCACCAAGTCATAATCCTAATCCCCTGTCGCCGACAATAAAACCTGTTTTAGATATTAGTCATGATTCATCATCAGGGACTAAACCAGAAATATCTCCGTCAAAAGCGAATTACTCGGAAGCTACTCCAACTAAATTATCTGTGCAGAATTCAGTTAATCATAAAAATTCCTCTAATTCTGCTGTAATCGAACCTGCTTTCTTAAAGAATAATTCCCAAGCTGCCACTGAAGAAACTGCTGTTATTCCATCTCCTTCTCTTAAGTCACCAACAGATAAGACTGTAAACTCTATCCCATATACTTTTGAGCCAGAGCTAAATCAAGATTATACCGATGATTACTTGCAAAAAGCGATCGACAAACTCACTCAAAGTTTTGAAGGAGAATTAGTTCAATTAGGCAATACTCAGGAGAAATTAATTGATACTTCAACTACATCGTTAACAGAAGCAGAAACAGAAGCTATTAGTAGTAAAGATAGACCCAGCATAGAAGACTATGACGATGACTGGTAAGTGCGACTCTATCAATATTTTTCAGTCAAATTTTGATATATCTTGTAGCGATTGTCTTGATTGTCAAATTAAACCGCGTCTAGTTATAAAAGTCTAAATATTAATTGATAAATGAGACGGAAAAAGGCGGTAATCGCGATCGCTCCCGCAGCCGACATGACGGCTATTACCAGTATTGATTGAATCCCCAATGTGCCTTGTAAACCTGGAACGAATAAAACTAAGGTAGTTGTTACCCCTGCAAAAATCAGCAAGTCAATTTTCTCAATAATGCGACGATTGAGAGCAAAAATCAATCCGCCCATAGTCATACCAAAAATCCCTAAACTAACCCCTGAGACAGACAAAGCACTAGTTAAACCCATATAGAGTAATCCCCCTTCAAAGCCTGTAAAAGCAGCACTACTTAAAACTTCCAACAGAGAAAAGCTGGGTTTACTTCGCTGTCTTGGTGGAGAAGAGGGAACAGCAGGAGTTGTAGGAATAGGTTTGCTAGTAGGTACTGGGGTACTAGGTGAATGAGGAGAAATAGAAATTTTAGAGACAATTGGGGAATTGGGCGTATTTTTCTTGCTCGAATTGGTTGCAGACTTAGTTGTAGAGGTAGAGGAAGCACCAGGTTGATTAACTTCTAAAGCAGCCAGGACTTCAACTGCTGATTGAAAGCGTTGTGCAGGAGTTGGCTGGAGCATTTTGTCTAAAATAGTTACTAGGCGGTTGCTAGCTTGGGGAGCATAATTGCGCCAATTCCAACTGTAGTTAAAAGAGTCATAAAGTTCTTCGACAGCTTCACCCGTCAAGAGATTAATACAAGTAACTGCTAAAGCATAGAGATCCGTAGAAGGATAGACCTCTGCACCAGACATTTGTTCGGGAGGGGCAAAACCCATTGAATAAATTCCTGTAGATCGACGCTGATTGCTACTTCCTGCTGCAATTTGTTTGACTGAGCCAAAATCCAAGAGGTATAACACTCCCTGCTTATTCCGCATAATATTGGAAGGTTTGATATCCCGATGGATGGTATTGTTGTCGTGAACAAATACCAAAACCTTGAGCATGGCAGTTAAAATTTCCTCGACCTCGGCTTCAGAAAACTTGCCATTAGCTTCTAATTCTGTTTCTAAGTCTTGTCCATCAATAAACTCCTGAGCTAAATAGAAATATTGTTCCTCGCCTGTGCGCTGAGGATTAGGGACAATTGGGGTAAAAAAAGCATATAAATCAGGAATTTGTGGATGTTTATGTCCTAATTCTTCTAAAACTATCGCTTCTCGCTGAAATAAATTTTGAGCAACTGCCAATTCTTGCGCGTCCAAATGAGCAGCTGGTTGAAACTGCTTGACTACACACCAAGACATCTTGGGCTTATAGCGATCGCGAGCTAAAAAAGCTGTGCCAAAACCACCTTGACCAAGTAATTTGGACGGAAGATAGCGATCTGCCAAGATTAAAGGCATTCCACAAGTCTGACAGTATCTTTGCTGTACAGTTCTAATTTTGGCTTCACTATCTAGATCACCAAAAAAATTGTGCGGGTTAGTGCAACCAGGACGAGTACAAATAATTTCCATACAATTTAGCAGCAGTTATGAGCTTATTGTACTGATGTCATTTTTTAATCGTCTCAAGTTTACTTAATATCTATAGTGTTATGGTAGAGAGCGTCAAGATTATTAAATTCTTTTCTAGTAGCAAACTGAGGTAAAATTTCTCTACTAAATGCTTCGGCTGCTTTAGAACAATAGCGATTAGGATTAATAATCACTGCTAAAGTTCGTCCGATTTTCATCTCTTTAATTTGCGCTCGGTGTAAAACTCCCATTTCTAGCTCTTTTTCTATTGCTGTTGTGGAAACAAAAGCTGCCCCTAAGCCTGACTGTACGCTATTTTTAATTGCTTCAATGGAATTTAGTTCCATCTCGATTTTCAGTCGGCGAGGATCAATACTATAACGAGTCAAAACCTTATCAATTACTTTACGAATAGTAGATTGAGAATCTAAAGTAATAAAATTAAGTTTGTATAAATCTTCTTTATGAATTGCTGTTTCTTGTGCCAAAACATGAGTAGGGGGCAGAATTAATGCCAATTCATCATCAGCATAGGGAATCACCTTTAATACTTCCTGTAATTCTGTTGGCACTTCTCCGCCAATAATTGCTAAATCTACTTGTCCATTGGCTACTGCCCAGGAAGTACGACGGGTAGAATGAACCTGTAATTGTACCGATACATCGGAATACTTTTCGCGAAACATACCAATCATCCGCGGAATGAGATATGTTCCTGTAGTCTGAGACGCACCGACAATCAAAGTCCCTCCTTGAAGGTTTTGTAAATCTTCGATCGCTCGACAAGTTTCTTGACACAGTGAAATTACTCTTTCTCCGTAGCTCAGTAATAAATGTCCTGCTTCCGTTAGCTGCGCCCTGCGTCCACCACGGTCAAATAAAGGTACGTTTAACTGTTTTTCTAAATTTTGTACTTGCAGGCTGACAGCAGGCTGAGAAACATAAAGACTATCTGCTGCTCGTTTAAAGCTTCCCTCAGTCGAGATTGCCTTGAGTATACGAAGTTGATCTAAAGTAAAAGGAATATCAGACATAAAATTCCAGTAACGGCTTTATTAAAATCTTTAGCTATCAGGGTGTTATTTAAAAGTATTATTAATACTGCTTAATCTTTAATAATTTTCGTGTGCTTTATTTGCACAGTAGCATGATTGGGATGCTTACTTAATTTTTAATTATTGCTATTATCGAAATAGATTAATAATACCTATATAATTTTCTCTATGACCATTGATTAAATATTAGACATCGTTGATCAATGACAAATATTAAGTGATAAGTGATAAATGATAAATGAAATGACCGATATTAGTTGGCTAACTAATAGCCATTTAATTATTTTGGGGCTATTATTGGGATTCGCCATTGCCCATAGTGGCTTAGCAGCTTTACGCCTTTGGGGAGAAAGCAAGATCGGAGCTAGACTATATCGAGTAATTTTTGCCCTAGTCAGTATTCCTTTCGCGACTATTTTAATAATTTATTTTTTTAATCATCGCTATGATGGGCTACAGTTGTGGCAAGTTCAAAATATACCAGGAGTAAAAACGACAGTTTGGATTTTATCAGCCATTTCCTTCATATTTCTTTACCCTGCGACTTTTAATTTGTTAGAAATTGCAGCTATTGAGAAACCCCAAGTATATCTATTTGAAACAGGGATCATTCGTATTACTCGCCATCCCCAAATGGTAGGACAAGTTATCTGGTGTGT
This sequence comes from uncultured Pleurocapsa sp., assembly GCA_964393695.1. Classification (GTDB taxonomy): domain Bacteria; phylum Cyanobacteriota; class Cyanobacteriia; order Cyanobacteriales; family Xenococcaceae; genus Waterburya. The sequence goes on along the minus strand of CAYMWC010000017.1, from coordinate 13,769 downwards.
CGCCCATAGCCTCTGGTTAGGGACAAGTTTTACTTTAGTTACCTCTTTAGGTTTAATTGCCCATCATCTCTTTGCCGTTTGGCATGGCGATCTCCGTTTAGCCAAAAGATATGGTGAAGCCTTTGCCCAAGTCAAAGCTAGAACTTCGGTAATTCCCTTTTTGGCAATTATTGATGGTCGTCAAACTCTTAAGTGGCAAGAATTTATTCGTCCTGCTTATCTAGGGATAGCTGCTTTTGTCATGTTATTTTGGTGGGGACATCCTTGGTTAATGCAAGTAACCTCGAAAGTGTATTGGTAAATTCTCTTGTTGGACATCTTTTCAGTTAATCCCAATTGGTTGTAGCATAACTCCAAGTATCTAAAAATCAATTTTAAAAACTTTTTTCATATATGCCATCCGTAGTTAATAAAATCAATTTTCAGCGAGAGGTATTAGAAGCTTCCTGCCCTGTCATAGTAAATTTTTGGACTCCTTGGTGTGGCTTGTGTCGGTTGATTAGTCCGATGTTAGAAACAATCCAAGCAGACAGCGAGCAATTGATTAAAATAGTAGCAATTAACGCTGACGAAAATTTTAAACTAGCCAATACTTATAATCTCAGAAATTTACCAACAATTATGCTATTTAATAATGGCGAATTATTAGAAAAATCAGATAATTTCAATAGTCGCGATTGCCTTCGCCTCGCCTTAGAAAGAGTAATCAACAAATTCAATATTTATTAAACCCAGATTAAAAATGACCGTAGTTGTCTTTGGTAGTATCAATCTAGACTTAGTTGTTGAAGTTCCTCACTTACCCACAAAAGGAGAAACAGTAATTGGCGATCGCTTCTTTTCGGCTGCGGGAGGTAAAGCAGCTAACCAAGCCGTAGCTATCGCTAAATTGGGTATACCAGTCAGTCTGGTTGGTCAAATTGGTCAAGACAACTTCGGTCAAACTTTAATTGAAAGTTTACAATTTGCAGGAGTAAATACTGATAGCATTACCGTTAATCCCAATACCTATTCTGGGGTAGCATCAATTTTAGTAGATGCAACAGGAGCTAACATGATCGCCTGTGCTGCTGGAGCTAATAATTTAGTTAGAGAAAAGGAAATAGAGCAATTTAAAATTTTGTTACCTCAAGCCAAAATTGTGCTGCTAGAGCTAGGTATTCCCATTGCTACGGTTTTAAGTGCAGCCAGAGAAGCCAAAGCCCATAATTGCTGTCTCATCCTAGATCCTGCCCCAGTCAGCTCTAATTTGCCTGAAGAACTATATAGCCTAGTTGATATCATCACCCCTAATGAAGTAGAAGCTAGTCAGCTAGTAGGTTTTACAGTCGATGGTGTCACTACCGCTAGACAAGCAGCCACTATCCTCCACCAAATGGGAGTCAAAAACGTCATTATTACACTAGGCAGTCAAGGCTCTTTATACAGTAATGAAGCCGAAAGTTTTTGGGTTAAACCCATTCCTGTCCCTGTAGTCGATACTGTAGCTGCGGGAGACGCTTTTAACGGAGCTTTAGCAGTGGCACTAGCATCAGGTAAATCTCTCAAAGAAGCTGTTGTTTGGGGGACAGTAGGTGGAGCTTTAGCTGTAACTAAAAATGGTGCGCAGTCTTCTCTGCCTAGCCAAGATAGCTTTCAGCAACTATTAAAGCAACAAATTGCTACTGAAGATATTTAAAAATTATATTTAGCACCTGAGTACGATTAAATGGTTTAGCCAGACTATCAGTCGCCTTTGCTAATCTAAATTTAGTTGAATTAATTAGCCCCTGTGCCTCATTAACCATAATTATCGGCGTTGCCTTAAAATTTTGATGATTTCTTAATAAGGTACACAACTCGTAACCATTAAGATGTGGCATATTTACATCCAAAAAAATTAGATCTGGTTGGAATTCAATTAACTTAGAAAAAGCTTCCATTGCATCTTGAATAGTTAAAGTCGAAAATAAACTCTTATCAAGATATTTCTCAACCAGAGAATGAAAAGATTTTTCATCGTCTACATAGGCAACTTTCCAAATGTCTTCTAAGGCTATAACCGTTTGCTTGCTGTGGGAATTAATCTGAAAACCACTATCTTCTCCCCGCCAGTCGGAGTCTAATGTTTGATTAGCATCTACCGTTTTTTTGTGATGTAATGTAGGGAGTTGATCAAAAGGAGCTTTCGGATCACGGACAACGATTGTATTATCCAACATCGAAGGATACAACAGCTTGGCTATTACCAGTTCATCAAGATCCAAAATTGCACTGATTTGACGAAAATTTAACCCTTTGAGCAGTTGACAAATAGTTTGATTTTGTTCAGCGGTTAAATTACTAATTGCCTTAGTTTTTTCCGTAACTAAATAGGGGCGTTGATAAGTAGACCAAATTTTTTCAGCAAAAGCTTGCCACGATTCTAATCTTTTTTGACATTGCTCACTATAAGCTGGAAAATCAAATTGACATAATTCTTGAAATGTTTGCAATTTTGGGACAAATTTATACTGACAGGTATCTGGTAAACACAAAAAAGATTCAAATACTTCTCTAGTAATTCTTCTGAGTAAAGTGACAGCTTCTTGAGTTTCTAAATGTCCTTGGTCTAATAGCCAAATAATCCCTTGATAATCAGAGGGAAATTGGGTATACGATTGTAGATCATTGGCTAAGTTGAGCCGTGGCTGCTTAATAACTGAAGTGCTAAGTTGGGGATTTTGATTGCTGAGACGGCGTAAATGACGTTCCAATCTCTCAAAAGGAGCTAAGGAATTAGTCGCATAAATTAGCTTGCCACCGTTAAAATGAATAAAAAAAGTCGTGGAATTATAAGTAATCTGTAAACAACTATTTTCCTGAAGGTGAGATAGCCGATTTAAGACATTAGTTAATGTATCAGTAAAAAATCCTTGTTTATCTGGCTCTATATTGACAGAAGGAAGATGATTCATAGAATCTCAAGACTATTCGACACCAACACTCCTAAAGTACCCATTTGTGGTGCTTAACTAAACATTTGACTAGAATTTTTATACTCTTGCCAAAAGGTAGTATTCATGCTCCAATAAGGCAAATACTTTAGGATTAGCTAAAATGATCTTAATAAAGATCTAAGATTAAGATAATAAATTCTAGTAATTTTTATAGCATTCAAAGACATCACTGTCTCAATAAAAAAAATTACTATATAAACAACAAGTGCAAGCAGCAGCTTACATTAACCGAACAATAAAATGACAACTGAAAACATACATCTACGTTCTGAATTTATTAACACTCAAGTAATCGCTCGTAACAGCGGTAAAAGAATAGGAGTGGTTAAAGAAGTGTTGGTAGATATAGATCGTAGAGAAGTAGTAGCTTTGGGTCTTAGGGATAATTTACTTTCAGTTTCTGGCATACCTAAGTATATGTATCTCGATAGTGTTCGCCAGACTGGAGATGTAATTTTAGTAGACGACGAAAATGTAATTGAAGATATAGATATTGAAATCTATAGTAAATTAATCAATTGTGAAGTCATTACCGAAGCTGGAGAACCATTAGGAAAAGTCAGAGACTTTCAGTTTGATGCTGAAAATGGTACAGTCAACTCCATTGTAATTGCTTCTTTAGGTATACCCCAAATTCCTGAGCAGCTAATTAGTACATACGAACTGTCTATAGACGAAGTAGTCAGTAGTGGCCCTAATCGTTTAATCGTTTTTGAAGGTTCAGAAGAGCGTATTGAGCAAATTTCTGTAGGACTTTTAGAGCGTTTAGGTATTGGTCGTCCTCCCTGGGAAAGCGATCGCGAAGAGTATTATCCTCAAACTATTAAAGCCGAAAATCAGTTAGGAACAGGTACTCCTATCCGTCCGCCAATTTCTACACCAGTCGATACTAGAGAACCTGTAATGGAAGAACGTTGGGATGAAGATCAATGGCAGGAGGCTCGTGTTGCACCACCACCCATAAGACAGCAAGCTGAGGCAATTCCTTATGAAGATGAATATGAAGAAAATAATTGGGAAGAAGCCGACTCTGATGTCTATGATGCTCCCTATGAAGCTTCTCCAGCCAAAGAATATGACTATGATGAAGCAATTGCTGAAGATGTCTGGGATGATGACATTAAACCTGAACCTTATAATCCGCCACCAGTCAATATTCCTGAAAAGCAAAAAGCTCCTGAATATGAAGAAGAACCAGGTTAACTGGCTTGTATTAAATTAAATTAGTGATTTTTATCTAGGCGAGTATTGTATTTAAATCTCGTCTTTTTTTTTTGATTGTACTTTTTCCTTACATCTAGCTCAATAAATCAACATTAAAATAAAAATAATAAGTCTGGACGCTTTTTAGAGTTTGAGCGATCGGTAAATGAAATCTGAACAATCCAAAATTCACCTAGAATAGACAGAAAGTTAGTAGCTTTTAGTAGTTAAAGACTATACGCTCACTGCTTTTACTGTACTTACTGCTCGTATTGGTCTAACTAATAGGTTATAGGTTATTCTGCCTTCTTCAAGGAATTTGCTCGATCTTGGCTTCAACTTCAAGGCTAACTGTTTCTTTCTTGACGTTCATTTTCTTGATGTTCAACTTTGCGCCGTTATAGTTTATATAAGGCGCGTCGATTAATTCCTTAAGTTTTTCCATCAAAGCAACCAAGATATTGAGGGAAATTACCTGCCCATCTTCCAAAAGGAACTTTTCCATTAAAACATCATGCTCATCTGTGCGTGGGTAAATTACACCAGTGAAGCGAACTTGTTGAGTTTCATTTTCTTGAGATACTTTTACATTGCTACTGAAAACAACTTTACCCTCACTTGGTAATTGCAACTCCATCGGTGGTTGAAATTCTATAAAAACAATTTGATCATCTACATTTAACTTCAAGGGAGTTATCTTGCTCAAAAGAAAGTCCGATTTTAGATTTTGGTTAATATCAGTTTCTGTGACCACAAATCTTCCTGTAGTATTTACAGGCTGGTTTAGCTCAATTTTGCCGAAAAGGAGATTAAAAAGATCGACATCAAAGCGATCTGTATGAATTTCCATTTCTTGTATGTATAGATCTTGCTGTGTTACCAAATCTTTGCCTGCGATCGCCACTGAATCGATTTCTCCCTGAACCGCTTTAATTGGGTTGGTACGAATATCTACGTCTAAGTTTTGAGCTTCATCTATTTGCGAAGATAGCAGTGTTTCGACTACTTTTGAAATGGCTTGCTCATCGAGTCGTTGTTCATCTGACATGACGTTTTACTACACTGCTTGTTTTAAATGTCTTTTCTTAAGATTATTAAAAAAATTACCCAAATACTTCATTCTCAAGTCGTATATAGTCGTACACGATTGGGTTAGAACAGTGAGTTTTTCGGGTGACAAGCATCTAAAAACCAACAATATCTATATCTATTTCGCGGTTATTAAATCCCCTTGTCCCACAAGGGGATAAATGGGATTGACTTTCCTAAACCTTGGTTTCTTCTAACATTAATTTAGAACGCTTAACATCTTCAGGAATGGAAACGGGATAATTACCTGTAAAGCAAGCAGAACAAAAATGACTAGTATCTTCTTGGGTTGCTTGTAACATTCCTTCCCAAGTTAAATAGGCTAGGGTATCTACCTCAATACGTTTAGCAATTTCTGAAGTTGATTTAGTTGCAGCAATCAGTTGGTTTTGGTTATCGGTATCAATCCCATAAAAACAAGGATGAGTCACAGGGGGAGAAGAGATTCTCATATGTACTTCTGTTGCCCCTGCATCTCTAAGAGCTTTGACAATTTTTTTACTAGTTGTGCCTCGGACAATGGAGTCATCAACAATAACAATTCGCTTACCTTGTAAAGCATCTTTAAGGGTGTTTAACTTCATGCGAATACCAGCCTCGCGCATACCTTGGGTAGGTTGAATAAAAGTGCGTCCAACATAACGATTTTTAATCAATCCTTCTCCATAAGCTAAACCAGATTCACGGGAAAAACCGATAGCTGCGGGAATTCCCGAATCTGGAACACCAATGACTAAATCGGCATCAACAAAAGATTCTCTAGCCAACTGTCTGCCCAGACGAATACGATAGCTATATAAAGTCTCGTTGTGCATAACACTATCAGGACGGGCAAAATAGATCATTTCAAAAATGCACAGTTTTTTTTCTGCTTGTTCTGCCCAATTAATGGAAACCAAACCTGATTCATTAATCCAAACTAACTCGCCTGGATTAACGTCTCGGACATATTCCGCGCCAATAATATCTAACCCACAGGTTTCAGAAGAGAGAACATAGCGATCATTGCTTGCTTCTTCTCCTGGTAAAATACCAATTACTAAAGGACGAATACCATTGCGATCGCGTGCGCCCATCAAGCCAGTAGGAGTAGCAATAGCCAAACTATAAGCCCCAGAGCAGAGTTTAAAAGCACTAATTGCTCCTTGTACCCAATCTTTGCCACTGTTGACTTCATCAGCTATGGTCAAGGCAATCATTTCTGAGTCTGTAGTCGTAATAAAGTCGGCTTTTTTGGTTGCTAAATGCTGTCTCAGTTCCATAGCATTGACTAAATTGCCATTATGTGCTAATGCTAATTTTCCCAGTCTAGTATCTAAAATAACTGGTTGAGCATTTTCTTTTAAACTAGAACCTGTAGTGGAATAGCGAGTATGACCAACCGCAATTTCTCCTGGCAACTGCTCTAAAATTTCTTCATTAAAGACTTGGGAAACTAAACCCATATCTTTATAGCAATACACTTGACCCTTGTTGATAGTAGCGATTCCTGCCGATTCCTGCCCTCGATGTTGTAGGGCATAAAGACCAAAATAAGTAAGTTTCGCCACCTCTAGGGCTTTTTCGGGAGCATATACCCCAAAAACACCACAGGCTTCTTCCGGTTTATCTCCACCCTGATCGCTCATTAGAGAATCTTCTATCCAATCGAAAGATTGTTGTGGCATCATGCTATTGGCTTGCTCCTACCTAATGGTAATAATCATCTAAAATGTATACTAAGGCTCTGAAAATCTTTTAGGTTAATTGCGATTCGCTCCGCGCTGGCGTAGCCAATCGCTGATAATTTTTCAAGCTTCAGGCAAAATGTTACAGGTATCAGTTATGACCTTTACTGTACTAGAGTGTTAAAGCTTGTTAATCAATAACTTTTTTTAACAGAATTAGGCAGTAACCTGCTTTCTATAGCCTGAGTCCAGGTAATAGCCAGTTCTTGTATCTTAACATTAATTAACGAAAGATTATCATTTGTTAAAATATTCAAACTGCCTAATAATTGCTCCACCTTTCCTATTTTAAGCCAGTAATCGGCTAAATGATTCTGGAGATATGCTTCCCAAGACTCAATATTCTTCGGACTAACTGACACAATTATTTGACTAGCAACTTCCCCAAACAACAATTCATCTAGACGTTGTGATTCAGATACGGGGATATTAATCGTCGCTCCCAAATTATTGCCTATACAGGCTTCTGCTAGTGCTACCGCTAGTCCTCCCTCTGCCAAATCATGAGCGGATTGAATCCATCCTTGACGAATTCCCTGACGACAAACCGCTTGTACTTTTTTTTCTAACTCAAAATCAACTATGGGAGGTTTACCTGCAACTGTGCTGTGGACTGTAGCTAAATATTCCGATGCAGATAAGGTTGGTTGTTGATTGTTGATTGAGAGTTGATTGAGAGTTGATTGAGAATAGCCTAGTAAATAAATAATATCCCCTTCATTAATCCAAGACTGTCCACAGATTTTGGTAATGTCAGGAACTAAACCCACCATTCCAATTACGGGAGTAGGATAAATCGGTTGGGGATTGCCCTCAGAATCTAGAGTTTCGTTATAGAGAGAAACATTGCCCCCCGTAACTGGAGTCGAGAGTTCACGACAAGCATCAGCCACCCCGCGACAGGCATTAGCTAATTGCCAATAGCCCACAGGTTTTTCAGGGCTACCAAAGTTAAGATTATCTGTCACTGCTAAAGGTTCTGCCCCCACACAGCTAAGGTTACGAGCAGCTTCTGCTACGGCTGCTTTTGCGCCTTCATAGGGATCGAGATAGACATAGCGAGAGTTACAATCAGTAGTTGCAGCTACTCCAATAGTACAGTCTGCTGGTTGGGCATCAATAGGACGAACTCTAATTACGGCTGCATCTGCGCCTCCAGGCAATAAGATAGTATTATTTTGTACCTGATGATCGTATTGACGATATACCCACTGTTTAGAAGCGATCGTCGGCGTATCTAATAGTTGCAGTAAAATTTCGTTCCAAGTTTTGTATGTTCCCTGGACATCAATGCCTTGATAATCACATCCTGGTAAACTATCTGCTGTCCATTTGGCTGCTTCTTTAACGTAAGCAGGTGGTTCTGTTAATAATTCGCGTTTATAGATAGGAGTATCGTCTGCCAAAGCTGTCGCAGTCACTTCTGCTGCTATTTCTCCCTGGTATAAAATTCTAACTACTGGTTCTTCGATTACCGAACCTGCTACAACTGCTTGAAGTCCCCAACGATGGAAAATATCAATCAGTTCTTGTTCCCTACCCTTCTGGGCAACAAATAGCATTCTCTCTTGAGATTCTGAAAGCAAATATTCATAGGGAATCATGCCCGTTTCCCTTGCAGGTATTAAATCTAAATCTAATTCAATTCCCACTCCGCCTTTGTCTGCCATTTCCGAAGTCGAACAAGTTAAACCTGCTGCCCCCATATCTTGGGCTGCCACTACCGCACCAGTTTTAAAAGCCTCTAAACAAGCCTCTACTAAAGATTTTTCTAAGAAAGGATCACCTACTTGTACCGCAGGGCGATCGTCCATGGAATCATCGGTAAGTTCTGAACTAGCAAAACTTGCTCCTCCCATCCCGTCTCTACCAGTGGTTGAGCCTACATATAATACTGGATTCCCAATACCTGATGCGCCCGATTTGACTATCTCGTCGGTTTCCATTAAGCCTAATGCCATTGCATTAACTAAAGGATTACCTGTATAGGCCCCATCAAAATAAATTTCCCCTGCTACAGTCGGCACCCCAATACAATTACCATAGTGTGATATACCTTCAACTACACCCTGAAATATGCGTCGAGTGCGAGCATCTTCTAGATTGCCAAAACGTAGAGAATTGAGGATAGCAATGGGACGTGCGCCCATAGTAAAAATATCTCGTAAAATCCCACCTACCCCTGTGGCTGCACCCTGAAAAGGTTCAACTGCCGAAGGATGATTATGGGATTCAATTTTAAAAGCTAATCTTAGACCATTCCCTAAATCTACCACACCAGCATTTTCCCCTGGCCCGACTAAAACCCTTTCTCCTGTAGTGGGAAACTGACTTAATAGAGGTCGTGAGTTTTTATAACAACAATGTTCTGACCACATCACCCCAAACATTCCCAATTCCGCTTTGTTGGGATGACGACCTAAACGATTAACAATTTCCTGATATTCCTCTGGTTTAATACCTTCAGCAGCAATTTCTTCAGGACTAAAAGGAGTAGACTCAATTTCAGACATACTAACCCTATAGTAATGGCACAGGGTTAATTGTATCGCAGTACGTTAATTGGTCAGGACAAAAAATTACGGATTCGCTGGTAGTAGGTAAAAACTTTTGACTTTTGACTTTATTGTCCTAGGCTGACTGTTGTTGTTGATTAGTAGATTTAAGTATCAACTCAGCAGAGCTATTTGAGAGGTATAAATTATTTTCTTTTATGTCGCTTTTAATGAGAAAATTAATATTTAATAAGTAAAAAATAAACAATCACTCTTCACTTGGCTGGTTAATATTGAACAGAATTTTTTTAACCAATTGATCAAAATTAGATTGTAAGTGGATTTGAAGTCATAATAGTCGATTTGTTTTGATGTTTCTAACTTCTCAATTAAGAATATTCTAAAATATATATACTATATAAAGAATTAAAACGTCGGAAAATCAATCATTAACATCGGATTCCAAAAAACTGTTGATTCTGTAAGCGATTGCAGAATTTTGTCACAATATATATGTTTAATAATTTTTTCGGGAACAATAAAGAGTAAGTTCTCTGGAGGGGTATTAATTATGCAAGCTCATCAAGTAATCAACCCAAACAATAGCGATAACCATGCTCAATCTTGTCTTCAGGCTAGACCAATACACTATGATTTCTCATATAAAAAGCCATTCCCCTCACAAAAAACCATTGACCAATTATTACATGAAGGTTACGTAGGCATCGATCATAAATTAGCTAATGATAATGCTTTTGCTGCCATAGCGTATAAATTTAAAAATCAGATCAAATGGACAATTAGCAATCAACTGGAACAAGAAGTTTGGCTGATGACTACTGATAAACAAGCCTTACAAACTCTATCTGATTTTATGCTTCAAAAGTTCAGCTGGTCACCGATGATTTATGCGACAAAACCTCAGCAAGCATACATTTTTACGCCTAAGAATAATACAGAAAAAGCAGCGATTGAAGCAACAATTTCAGGAGAATATGGTTGGCAGGGTTCTTTATATTCCCTAGAGTTGTATGAATACCAAGATAATGAAGCAGGCTTTATTTTTACGACCAAACCATTAGATTCACCGCAACAAGAATGGCTACTAGTAAAATTAAACTTTAGCGACTATTCAGGGTCTTGGAGTCATCATGAGGGGACATTAGAGCAGGTATATTATATTTGGAAAGAGAAAATTCAACTATCTGAACCTAACTATCATCCGACTCCTGATGAAATATTAGATGCCATTAAAGACTAATTACTTTAAAACGACTGGGGTTACTTGGTAAGCTAAAGAGAATAAACCATATAACAAGAGCGATCGCTTTTTAAGAAAATGATGATTTTACCTGGTGCAACGGTTAAAATTACTAATACTGATGATATTTACTACAACTTTCAGGGATTAGTACAGCGTATTGATGATGGTAAGGTTGCAGTCCTATTTGAGGGGGGCAATTGGGATAAACTAGTTACCTTTAATTTATCGGAATTGGAAACTGTAGATCTAACCAAGAAGAAAAAATAGCGTTATCATACGCAGGATAAACACAATCAGAAGTAATAAGTAACGAGTAATGGGTAAGAAAAAACCTACTACCTTTTTTGCTACTTGCTACTTGCTACTTGCTACTTGCTACTTGCTACTTGCTTAAAAAGATGCGTCTGACTCTGCCTCAGCTTGCTACTGATGATCGTCATCCCAAACATATTGGAGAGGTGATCGAAACTGCTACAACCCAGTATTTAGCCCAATGTTTAGAACCAGAAGATCTCAAATTCCCTGTGATGCCTCCTTTTGGCAGTTGGATTAAATCTTTTGACGAAGAATCTGGAAATAAAATTTTAGCTGTCGTTACCTACGTTACTACTAGTCCGATTGATTCAGTCCATCGCGCCAGGGCATTAGGCTTATCACTCGAAGAATTACGCGAACAACAGCCTCAGATCTTTGCCATGCTCAAAACTGAATTTAAAGCAGCGATCGTCGGTTTTGAAACTCCTGGTAATACTAATGGTAATAATAATTTTGGTCGAGTATACCAATATTTACCTCCTCGCCCCCCTCAAATTCATCAATCTGTTTATCATTGCGATGCAGCCGAAGTGGTTCACTTTACCGAAAGCTTAGATTTTCTCAGAACTCTTCTACAGGTCAAAGATATTCCCGTAGAGTCTTTAGTGGCTGCTTCTGTGCGCGATGTATATCGTCTCAGGCAGGCAAATCGCGATTGGCTAGTTAATGTTGGTCGAACCCTCAGTACTTTATTAAAAGACGACTATGACCGTCTGCGTTATATTTTGAGCCAAATTCATTGGTAAACATGGCAACTAGATTGATTAGGCTAACCCCCTGCATCAGCAATCGCTTATTGAAAAGATGAATGGTGATAAACCCACAGTCGAAGATATATGAAGAGATACTAATTTTTTGAGAGATAAAAGTTAAAAATAGTCAAAAAACACTTCAAAATGACTTGTTAAAATGATATTCTTTTCAAGTTATAGTTCTTGGCTAAATTACAATATGAAAACCCCCACTCAAATCATTACAACAAACACTGATAACGATGGAGATGGCAGCATCGATTCTCGTGATTCAATTACGAACACCTATGATCGAAGGGGAAATCTACTAACTGGTATTTCTGAAAGTGATAATAACGCAGATGGCAAAATCGATTCTCGTTATTCAAGCACGAACACCTATGATCGAAGGGGTAATCAACTGACTGGCATTTCTGAATCTGATGACAATGGAGATGGCAAAATCGATTCTCGTTATTCATACACGAACACCTATGATCGAAGGGGTAATCAACTGAGTAGTATTTTTGAAAATGATGACGATGGAGATGGCAAGATCGATTCTCGTTATTCATCCACCAACACCTACGATAAAGGGGGAAATCTACTAACTAGTGTTTCTGAAGGTGATGAAGGTGCAGATGGCAAGATCGATTCTCGTTATTCAACCACCAACACCTACGATAAAGGGGGAAATCTACTAACTAGTGTTTATGAAAATGATAACGATGGAGATGGCAAGATCGATTTTCGTTATTCATCCACCAACACCTACGATCAAAGGGGAAATCAACTAACTAGTATTTCTGAAGGTGATGAAGGTGCAGATAGCAAGATCGATTCTCTTTATTCATCCACCAACACCTACGATCAAAGGGGAAATCTACTAACTAGTGTTTCTGAAGGTGATGAAGGTGCAGATGGCAAGATCGATTCTCGTTATTCAATTACGAACACCTACGATCAAAGGGGAAATCTACTAACTAATGTTAGCGTTTCTGAACCTTATTACGATAGAGGTGGCGGCTTCTATTCTCGTTATTCATCCACCAAGACCTACGATCAAAGTGGCAATCTACTAACTGGTGTTTCTGAATATGATAAAGATGGAGATGGCAAAGTCGATTCTCTTTATTCGCAAACATATACCTATGATCGAAGAGGTAATCAACTCACTGGCATTTTTGAAAATGATAACGATGGAGATGGCATCATCGATTCTCGTTCTTTACAGACGAATACCTATGATCAAAAGGGGAATCAACTGAGTAGTATTTTTGAAGATGATAATAACGCAGATGGCATCATCGATTCTCGTTCTTCACAAACTTACACCTATGATCCAAAGGGGAATCAACTGAGTAGTATTTTTGAATCTGATAACAATGCAGATGGCATCATCGATTTTCGTTCTTCACAAACTTACACCTATGATCCAAAGGGGAATCAATTGAGTAGTATTTTTGAAGTTGATGACAATGCAGATGGCAAAATCGATTACCGTCAAGAAACATTATCTAAATATTTGAATGGAGCTGAACCTGTAATCGGCATTTCTACAGAAAAACCTGAAATTTTTTCTGATAACGCGATTGATTTCCAAGTCAATCCATTAAATGAACAATTTAATCTACCATTCACGGTTTCTGAGCTTTAAATAAACTTTAAATAATAGGAAAGGGTAAGGCGATGGGCTTCGCTAGCTTCGCAGCTAATCGCCTTGGTTTGATCTATTGTCTTTTGTGATAAGTTTTCTGTCTTTTGTGATAAGTTTTCAGAGAAATAAGTTGGTTTCCCTGTTTGGGTAAAGAACTGGAGCGATCGCTAATTTTTGATTTACAAGTTAAATCAATTAGCACAATCTTGTACAAATCAGCCCCAAACTAACAAAAATTTTAGACAAAATAAGCTGTATAGCAATACGTAAAAACGTTAGGACATTTTTGAAATACTACTTCCTAGTTTCT
>CAYMWC010000016.1:0-45823 GCA_964393695.1 uncultured Pleurocapsa sp. | reverse complement strand
CCCAGATTCTAAAAGTTCTGCGAGAGAAACTACTGGCATATTATATTTACTCCTGTTTCGGGTTAATCCTCCATTCAGGGCTATTTTCTTGATGCGAAAACACCCGAAATCCTGAATGTGTGATTTTTTAAGCCTATCTAGTTTAGCATTTTAAGACAAATAATAAGGACTTCAAATATCAAAGCTGTCACTTTGTTCAAAGTTTAATCTACCTGCGCCAAGATAAAGTCCGACGGTTTTTTTCCCTGAAGGAAAAGCTGTGACACCAAATAAATATACTCCCGCCAAGTCAGGATTACGTTGAGGTTTTAAGCCGATGGTTAACTTATTTCCAGGGGCAATAGGCTGATTAAACTGAATCGTAACTGTTCCTGTTGTTTCGTTGTGGGCAGTAGTTATGTTAAGCTGCTGTTGTTTATCGTTATGATCTCCCAAATAAGCTTTAGTTTGATCGGGCTTAAATTTAATCTTATCCCCACCTGTTCGTTGTTTAATCACTGCTTTTTGCAAAGACTCCCCCACGTCGTTAGGAAGTTCGAGATCGAAATAATAAATTGCTTGTCTAACTCTAATCCCACTAAAAGTACTATGGGTATCTACTAGCAATACAGCCGATTCAAATGCCACTGTCCCATCTGGAGATTCCACAGCCTGAGATGAAATGTTAGATAACCAGAACATCATGATAGCGTTAAAACAAAATAAAAAATAAAAATTTCGCGATCGCTTATACATAACTTAAACTATCTCATCCAAAAATCAATAAAGGTGTTACCATAAAACCTGAGAATTAAGATGTAAAAATAGAATTTGTATTCAGTATGGCAGGGTTCAGCCACTCAAGTATTGATTTAGCTCTTTTCTAGCATTATCGTCTCTCTCAACGCAACACTCATCATGGAGACAATCCGTTTATGTCAATTTATGTAGGCAATTTATCGTATGAAATTAATCAAGAAGACTTAAGTGATGTCTTCGCTGAATATGGAACTGTTAAGCGAGTTCATATTCCTACTGATCGTGAAACAGGACGAGTTCGTGGTTTTGCTTTTGTAGAAATGGAAGCAGAGGCAGATGAAGATAAAGCGATTCAGGCTTTAGATGGCGCAGAATGGATGGATCGCAATCTTAAAGTTAATAAAGCCAGACCTCGTGAAGAGAGAAGTTCTTTTGGTGGTCGTCGTAACAATCGTTTTTAAACCACAACCTTAAATTTAATTTAATAACGCTTTTGGGAATAAAGTACGTTGGTTTTCATAGGCATTTCCCAGAGGCGTTTTGTTGTTCCAATGGAGGTTAAGAGCAAAAATGGCTAAACGCCGCAATGCCAAGAAGGAAAAAGCTGCCCGTAATAAAATGAATGCCAACAAGTTTCGTAAACCATCTGCTCGTTATTCTAAACGGGGAAGAAGATGGTCTAATTATAACAGTGACGGTGCTAACCAAAAATCTGAAGAAGATAAGGTAGAATCTAGCCAAGAGAATAACTAGTACCGCTACGGGTTAGTCAAAAGTCAAAAGCCGTTAGGATTTCATCCAACTTGAATCAAAATAAAAAATACCGTTGTGCCATTGGTAAAACCTTAGCAGGTTCACAGGTTAATAATTCCCCATCTGCTTTTACTTGATAGGTTTCGGGGTTAACTTCAATATTGAGTAAAGCATCATTGAGTTTCATCTCTGCCTTACTCAAATTACGGGTATTGCTTACAGCGATCGCTTGTTTATTTAAACCAATTTGTTTAGGAATCCCCTCATCTAAGGCAGCTTGAGAGATAAAAGATATTGAGGTAGCAGCAGTTGCACCACCAAAACTAGCAAACATCGGACGCATATATACAGGTTGGGGAGTAGGAATACTAGCATTAGGATCGCCCATTTGGGCATAAGCGATCATGCCTCCTTTGATGACTATTTCTGGTTTGACTCCAAACATAGCAGGCTTCCAAAGACAAATATCTGCAAGTTTGCCTTCTTCAATTGAACCAACATGATTGGCAATACCGTGAGTAATGGCAGGGTTAATTGTGTACTTAGCAATATAACGTTTAGCACGAAAATTATCGGCAGGTTCATCTGTAGCAGCAGCTAAAACTCCTCGTTGTACTTTCATTTTGTGGGCAGTCTGCCAAGTGCGAATTATGGTTTCGCCTACTCGACCCATTGCTTGAGAATCAGAAGAGATCATGCTAAACGCACCTAAATCGTGCAAAATATCTTCGGCTGCGATTGTTTCCTGTCGAATACGAGATTCTGCAAAAGCTACATCTTCAGGAATACTTTTATCAAGATGATGACAAACCATCAACATATCTAAGTGTTCTTCGAGGGTATTGACGGTAAACGGACGGGTGGGATTAGTAGAAGAGGGTAAGACATTGTTATAAGCGCAGACTTTAATGATATCGGGGGCGTGTCCTCCACCAGCCCCTTCGGTATGATAAGTATGAATTACCCTGTCTTTAAACGCAGCGATGGTATTTTCTACAAAACCTGCTTCATTCAGGGTATCAGTATGAATCGCCACCTGAACATCATACTGATCGGCAACAGTTAAACAAGTATCGATCGCCTTGGGGGTTGTTCCCCAATCTTCGTGGAGTTTTAGCCCCATTGCCCCTGCTTCGATCTGTTCACTTAACCCTTCTGGTTTAGCACTATTACCTTTACCCAAAAAACCCAAATTCATTGGGAAAGCATCCGCAGCTTGTAGCATCCGCCAGATATTCCACGCCCCAGGAGTACAAGTAGTAGCGTTTGTACCTGTTGCTGGGCCTGTACCACCGCCAATCATTGTCGTAATACCAGAAGCGATCGCGATTTCGATTTGTTGAGGACAAATAAAGTGAATATGGCTATCGATCCCACCAGCAGTAACAATATGTCCCTCTCCAGCCACAACCTCCGTAGCTGCACCAATAATAATATCAACGTTATCCTGAATTAAAGGATTACCAGCTTTACCAATTTTATAGATCTTGCCGTCTTTAATTCCAATATCTGCTTTAACTATTCCCCACCAGTCAAGAATCAAAGCGTTAGTAATCACCAGATCCACCGCCCCATCCGCACGAGAAATCGGTGATTGTCCCATCCCGTCACGGATTACTTTACCGCCACCAAACTTAACCTCATCGCCATAAGTAGTGTAATCTCGCTCTACCTCAATAAACAATTCCGTATCTGCTAATCTCACGCGATCGCCCACTGTCGGACCATAAGTATCTGCGTACGCCCGTCGATCCATTTGATAGCTCATAATATTTTATTTCTGCTGCTGATTACCTTAATCGTTAACAACTAGCTGTAAGCTTTAAGCTATAAGTAAAATTGCTCTTAATAATTAAACGAATAAACATTAGATGCTCAGTGATCTTACTGTTGAAATGATTTAAATGCAAATCTAACATTAAGTGTAAAGCCATTCAAAATAATCGGTTAAATCAAACCAGTATTATCAGATTTAATTATCAAACTAATTATACTAATTAGTGCAAATTATTTAAGGCGTTTTCAATATGTTTAATAAGTTTTTAAACTATTCTAAGTCATAAAGTTAACGACTAAAAATCGCTCTTAACCTTGCTTTTTATGCGAAAAATTATTTAGCTAAATTAAAAATTGAAGGGGTAGGGGTAGAAAAATTACCTTTTATGGTCTTTGACAGAATTGAGAGTGAGAGACATGAATGATATTTGTCCCATTTGTTCTAGTATTTTACTCCGCCATCTTCATCAACACGAGATTGCTTGGTTTTGCTCTAAATGCCGACAAGAGATGCCAAATCTCCATGTTGTTAAAGTTAGTACTATGCGAAAAAACTTTCTACAAAAAGGAAGTTATCAATATCAGCAAGGGTTATCTTCCAATCGGCAAAAATATAAGAATATTAGCGTACAATCGATGGTTATCGATTTATTGATTTATGAAGGTAAAAAAAGATTGGAAATTGTGAGTTTTATCATAAGTCAAACTAATTCAATTTTTTTAAATACCAACTTTAAAGCTCATGATGAGTCTATAAAAACAAAAGACAATCGAGATAAAATACTTCTAACGGATTTTTTAAAAGCTAGTGAAACAATTCTATTAAATATTTGTCAAGCTATTTTAGCTCGCGATATTTCTATTGTTAATAATCAACTGTCTCAAAGACTAAAATCCAACTGTGTTCAGTTAAATCTTCCTATCAATTTAATTATCTATTGGTTATATGGGATTAAAGCTTCGGTAATGGATTTAATTAGTTCTATTACTGATTTATCTGATTCTCTTGTACAACGAAACCAACGTTATCTGGCTTTAGAAATAGCCAGTTATTTTGATTTAGTAATTGCTTCGATGATCTAGCTTTATTTATTTTGGCAAGAATCTATATACTCTATAGAGTATAAATGAATTGACTTTTGACTTCCGCGTAGCGGTAGTAGTATCTTAATTTTTGGGAAAAAATATCTGGAAATATCTGTAGCCAACCAAAAATGACTAACAACTATCGCCTCGAAAAAGATTCTATGGGATCGAAAGAGATTCCTAGTAACGTTTATTATGGAATTCAGACTTTAAGAGCTACAGAAAACTTTCCGATCAGTGGTATCAAACCTCTGGCGACTTATGTTGATGCTTGTATTTTAATTAAAAAAGCTACAGCGATCGCGAATGGTGAATTAAACTGTATTGAGCCAGAAACAAGTCAGGCAATTGTGCAAGCTGCGGAGGAAATTTTAGCAGGTAATCTTAGAGAGCAGTTTGTAGTGGATGTTTATCAAGCTGGTGCTGGTACATCTCACCACATGAATGTTAACGAAGTCTTGGCTAATCGAGCTTTAGAAATTTTAGGAGACGAAAAAGGTAATTATAAACGGGTAAGTCCTAACGATCACGTTAACTATGGTCAGTCTACTAACGATGTGATTCCGACGGCGATAAGAATTGGCGCATTATTAGCCTTAGATAAAACCCTTTATCCTGCCTTAGATAGTGCGATCGCAGCAGTGCAAGCCAAAGCTGTAGAATTCCAAGATATTGTCAAATCTGGTCGTACCCATATGCAGGATGCTGTACCTGTCCGTCTAGGCGAGGAATTTAGAGCTTGGGGGCAAATTCTAACCGATCATAAGCACAGAATTGCTACTGCTGAACAAGATCTTTATAAATTGGGTTTAGGGGGAAGTGCCACAGGGACAGGATTAAATACCCATCCGCAATATCGTCATCGGGTAGCGGAATTATTAGGCGAGTATCTTCAGAAACCTTTGCAAACTGCTCCCCATCTAATGGCAGCTATGCAGAGTATGAGTCCTTTTGTTAACGTCTCAGGCAGTTTACGCAATCTAGCCCAAGATTTAGTCAAAATTTCCCATGATTTACGCTTGATGGATTCAGGGCCTCAAACAGGATTTAAAGAAATACAACTTCCCGCAGTGCAACCTGGATCTTCGATTATGCCTGGTAAATATAACCCTGTCATGGCAGAAATGACTTCTATGGTCTGTTTTCAAGTCATGGGTTACGATACAGCGATCGCTTTAGCTGCTCAAGCAGGACAATTGGAATTAAACGTAATGATGCCTTTAATTGCCTATAATTTAATTCATAGCATCGAAATACTCGGCAATACTATAGATAGCTTAAGCAAACGTTGTTTAGCTGGTATTACTGCTCGTCGCGATCGCTGTTTAGCCTATGCGGAAAGCAGTTTAGCTTTAGTAACGGCTCTCAATACCCATATTGGTTATCTGCAAGCAGCAGAAGTCGCCAAAAAATCTCTAGAAACAGGCAAATCCTTAAGAGCGATCATCCTAGAAGCAGGTTTAATGACTGAAAGCCAATTGGCAACTGTTTTAGACTTAGAAAAAATGAGCAAAATCCCAGAATAAAGGCAGAAGGCAGAATTTATTTAAGCTTAGAGCTTAAGGCTTATAGCTATATTTATTACAGTTTGTTGCTTTGTCTTGAGAAAAAAGGACTAAAACTTTGTTGCTTCTATATTCTGGCTATGAGGCTTACTGTATATAGCAATAATTATATGTTCGCGCCCTTTAAAGAATATTTAGAAGAAGAGCTTTTTAAACGCTTTGATTTACGTAGTCGCTCGATTCCCGCAGGTTTAGAATCTAACGTCAGTGCTAGAGGCAAAAACCCTGCCACAATCCAAAGTTGGTGTTATCAATGTCCGCAACTGCGGAAAATAAGATACTCATATATAGATGCAGGGGAAACGGCTCAAGTATTTAATAGTGTGATTTATCCTGCCCATCATTACGATATTCCCTTATTGGGTGTAGATTTTCTGGCATTTGGTCAGAAGAAAATACTAGTTGTAATGGATTTTCAACCCTTATTTCGCGATCGCGCCTATATAAATAAATATATTGAGCCAATGCGTGAGATTCGCGATAAATACAATGAATTAGCCCAAAATCTGGAAATGAAATTCTACGACGCTAATCAATATTTTTCTAAATATCTCTTATTTGCCAAAACTGACTCGGAAACCGTGGTCAATCGACTGTTCCCAGCTTACCAGGAATATATCAATCTTTATTGGCAGATGTTAGCAGAGGCAGAAGTTTTAACTCAACCAGAAGCTATTGAGCGTATTGTTACCGCCCAAAAAGAATACGATCAATATAGTGCTGAACGAGATCCTGCTCATGGTTTGTTTAGCAGTTATTTTGGTTCAAAATGGTCTGAAAGATTTCTCTATGAATTCCTCTTTGAAGATGCTTCACCCTTAGCGATGTCTGTTGCTAAACATTGAACCTTAAATCTTGTTAAATGTTCAATGATAAATGATCAATGAAATGACTTTATATCAACCCTTTTTAGATCATGCGATCGCAACTCTGCAAGCAAAACTAGATTTAGAATCTTATCCTATTCCTGCTGGTTTTGAACGTAAGGAAGGAGTCATGGGTAAGGGAAAAAATCAAGAGCCTGTATTAACTACCAGCTATGGTTTTAAGTCTTCTAAGCTCAGACAAATTAGAGCAGCCCATGTTCAAGGAGGTAATTCTCTTCAGGTGCTGAATTTTGTCATTTTTCCTGAACTTCATTACGATTTGCCCTTTTTTGGGGCAGATTTAGTGACTTTGCCTGGGGGACATTTGATTGCGATCGATATGCAGCCCTTGTTTAGTCAAGATAAAGCATATCAGGCTAGATACAATGAGCCAATTATGCCGATGTTCCACTCCTACCAACAAGATTTACCTTGGGGTGGAGATTTTCCTGAAGAAGCACAGCAATATTTTTCACCTGCTTTTTTATGGACTCGTCCTACAGAAACCGAGGTAGTCCAAACCAAAGTTTTTGACGTTTTTCGAGATTATCTCGATGCTTATATCAAGTTTGTTCAACAAGCAGAAGTAATTACTGATCAACAGCAATTAATAGCTATTCTTAAGGCTCAAAAAAGCTATGCTGACTATCGAGCCGAAAAAGATCCTGCTAGAGGGATGCTAACTCGCTTATATGGTTCAGAATGGACAGAAGAATATATTCATGGCTTTCTGTTTGACCTGGAGCGTAAATTAGCCTTAGCTAGTTAAGGTCTTGTAGTTAATAATTATTTAAATTGTTGATAAAAGTAACAGTGGATTGCTTTTAGTTACGGAAAAATAAGATAATAAACTACAAGAAAATTGATTCCTCAAATCCTTATATTGCTAAGTTGACTGTATTTAATTTAATGGATTTATTGTTTTCTTAAGGTTTTCTAAGAAAACAAGCATCGCCGTTGAACTTAATTTTTAGTCAATAAATAATCAATTTAAAACCGTAATACTGAGGTCAATAAGCTGAGTTAAAACTTAACATAATTTTATATTTGTTAAGCAACATCAGCCGAACCAGGAAAAATTAACAAGATGTAACAAACAAAGGTTCATCATCGTTGTATAAAAGTTACCTAAGAGGTAAATACTTATAGATAAAGCCGAAAAGCTATCGCGCTTTGCGAGCAAGAAGGCAGTAATCTACAAGCATCTCTCTTAGAGGTTTTGATTAAGAGTGTAAAGTTTTATTAGGTGACTTAATAAACTGTGACTAATCACCTAGAGAATAGTAACTTAGCACCTTCAGCGATTAACAACTTTCCTTAAGCTAGCTTCTGCTGGTGGCTGAAAGTAGTTTTAAGTTAAGATTCCTTTTTGAAGTTCAACTAAACCAAATTTAAATCGAGTAGGAGATTAATTATAATGTTCGACGCATTTACTAGAGTTGTATCTCAAGCCGATGCTCGTGGTGAATTTTTATCCACTAGCCAGCTAGATGCTCTTAGTGCAATGGTTGCTGTTAGCAACAAACGTATGGATTCAGTTAACCGCATTACTAGTAACGCTTCTGCAATTGTTACTAATGCAGCTCGTGCTTTATTTGCTGAGCAACCCCAGTTAATTGCTCCTGGTGGTAACGCTTATACTAGCCGTCGTAACGCAGCTTGCTTACGCGACATGGAAATCATCTTGCGCTACATCACTTACGCTGTCTTCACAGGTGACGCTAGTGTTCTAGAAGATCGTTGTCTTAATGGACTACGTGAAACTTATCTAGCTTTAGGTACTCCTGGTGCTTCCGTGGCTGTTGGTGTACAAAAAATGAAAGATGCTGCATTAGCGATCGTTAACGATAGAAACGGCATCACTCCTGGTGATTGTAGTGCAATTGCTTCTGAAATTGCTGGCTACTTTGATCGTGCTGCTTCCTCAGTGGCTTAATCCAGACAAACTAACTGCTCTTTGCAGAAAGCCAACCAATCCTTGGTTGTTGAGAAAATAATTAGTACAACATAGAGAAACATTACAATCATGAAAACTCCTCTAACCGAAGCGGTATCTTCTGCTGATTCCCAGGGTCGTTTTTTGAGCAGCACCGAAATCCAAACTGCTTTTGGTCGTTTTAGACAAGCTAACGCTTCTTTAGAAGCTGCTAAAGCTTTAACAAATAACGCTCAAAGCTTAATCGATGGTGCAGCTAACGCAGTGTATGCTAAATTCCCCTACACTACTACCACTCCTGGTTCTAACTATGCTTCTAGTCCTGCTGGAAAAGCTAAATGTTCTCGTGACATCGGCTACTACCTAAGAATGGTAACTTACTGCCTAGTTTCTGGTGGTACTGGCCCTATGGACGAGTATCTAGTAGCTGGTTTAGATGAAATTAATCGTGCTTACGAACTATCTCCTAGCTGGTACATTGAAGCTCTAAAATACATCAAAGCTAATCATGGTTTGAGTGGCGATCCTGCTACTGAAGCAAATAGCTACTTAGACTACGCAATCAACTCACTTAGCTAGAATAGTTAAATAGCTAGTTTAAGTCTAAAATTATCGGTTTATCTGAGCAAGATAAACATTATATAAAAATCAAGATATTTGATTTATGAAGCACTACTCAGAAGAGTATGCGGATGCCAGCCTCGAAGCTAGTATTTGTTTACTTTTCTGAGTATTGTCATGTTTAAGGGATGGGGATAAAGAATGAGGAATGAGGAAAAAAACGAAGCTGAACAATTAACAGTTGAAAAAGCGATCGCCAACTTAAAACAAAAAACAGACTTAGGAGCAAGATATTATGCAGCCTGGTGGTTAGGCAAATTTAGAGTCAAAGAGCCAGAGGCGATCGCTACTTTGTTAATGGCATTAGAAGATGAACAGGATCGCGCTCCCGATGGTGGTTATCCTCTGCGTCGTAATGCTGCTAGAGCTTTAGGTAAATTAGAAGATTTAAGTGCTGTAGAGCCATTGATGCGTTGTTTAGAGTTTCCCGATTTTTATGTGCGAGAAGCTGCTGCACAAGCTTTAGAGATGTTAAAAGATCCAAGATCTGTTCCAGCACTGATTAAGCTTTTAGATGGTGGAGTAGGTGCTGCTATTAGAGTGCCAGGCAAACCGCACCTAGTACAACCCTATGAAGCAATAATTGAGGCATTAGGCACGTTACAGGCAACTGAAGCAATTCCCTTAATTGAACCGTTTACGGAGCATTTTACGGCTAAAGTCAAATATGCTGCTGCGAGGGCAATGTATCAATTAACTGGTGAAGATCAATATGGCGAACTTTTAATCCAAGCTTTAGAAGGAGAAGATTTACAACTACGTCGCTCCGCTTTGATGGATTTAGGTGCAGTAGGCTATATTCAAGCCAGTGAAGCGATCGCTGAAACTTTGGCTGAAAATAGTATGAAATTGATTGCGCTTAAAGGATTATTAGAGACTGATTTACAAAAAAGCGATATGAAAATAGCTTCAGCCAGCATTAAAATTATGGATTTGATGGATTCTCTGTTATAAAACTATTAAAAACAAGGTTATGAAAAGAGTTGCAGCTTTGGGGTTAGATGTAGGTAAAAAGCGCATGGGAGTAGCAGGATGTGATGGCACAGGTCTAATAGCCACTGGCTTAACTACTATTTATCGCACTTCTTGGGCTGAAGATCTTAAACAGTTAAAAAATATTATTGAAGAGAGAGAAGTAGAAATACTTGTCATTGGAATGCCTTACACTTTAGATGGTAAAATTGGCTCTCAAGCCCAACAAGTCCAAAAATTTGCCCATAAAATCACTCAAGATTTACAGTTGCCTATTGAATACGTCGATGAACGTCTAACTTCTGTAGAAGCAGAAGCACGGTTGAAAGCTAGCAAAAAGTTTTCTACCCGCAATAAAGGCGAAATTGACCGCCAGGCTGCTGCCATAATTCTCCAACAGTGGCTTGATATGCGCCGTCTTCAAAAACAAGAGGGATAGATTATTTAGTAATGGATAATTGACAATTATCCATTATCCATTATCAATTACTAAATTGGCATGGCATCGGAAATATTGATGTCCAAGCTTGGTTGCTCAGTTAAACAACGCCAATGACAGGTAAACAAATCAGGTTTTTGAGTTTTGAGAGTTATTAAAGCAGGTGCAGCAGGAAAAGGCCAAAGTCGGTCAAACACAATTTCCCCGTTATACAAGCTAAACTGAAGTAAATAGGTTGCTGATGGTGCGTCTAGAGACTTTAGCAGTTGTTCTGCTAAACTATAGAGGGATTTGCGCTGTCGATTAGGTATGTTCACAGGCTGCTCGTAAGAATTAGGCATTGGTCCTTCACCAATAATTTCAGCATAAACAGGTTTATCCGTCAGAATTATAGGCAACCATAAATGACCCAGCCAAGAATCGCCTACACTGGTTTTAAATCCCAAATTTTTCTCTACCCAACGTCTTCTAGCATTTATGTCTTTGCAATCAGAGTATATTTGCTTCTGTGGAAAATCGAAATATTCTGGTAACTGAATCGTTAAGGGACAATAAACAGTTTCAGATTCTCTATCCTTTTTGTAACCTTTAGTATTTCTTGACCAAAGAGTAGCAGCAGAAACAATTTCTATAACTGTTGATGCGGGAGAAGATTCCGCAATACTACGCTGCAAAGCTTCAACCATTTTCTGTGTTACTGGTGACGCTGAAATTAACTTTCCTTGTTCACTAACTTCCGCGTTGATAATAATTACAACTTTTTCCATTCCCCTTCCATAGTTATGATTTGCCATAGCTGTTATAAATCGAACAATATTTTTCCCTGATTTAGATGTTTGATGATTGTATTGCCAAGATTGCTACTTCTGCGGAGTGAAAAAATAGTTCGTGGTGTTTGTAGGGCATAGTTGAATTGTGGATCTATTTTTAGATTAGAGTTGTGAGCGGGCAGTAACCGCAACCAAAGCCTTTGACCTTGGGCGATACTAGAACCTAAGTATAAAATATCAGTCGAAAATAGATTTAGACGTGATCATGATGCTTGCTACTCTTTGCTAATTGTTTCCATCCATAACTGTCAGGATTTGAAGCAGTACTTATCATAGTTGCTTCTTGACTATATTTTCAAGATAACAAACAAATAATTTAATAATTTAAACATTAAGATAACAAAATAATCCAATGATTATGATTCACCCAGCTTTAGTTATTAAAGTAGGATAATTAGTTTGAGTTAATATTTCTCGAACACATACCCAACCGTCACTTAATACAATAACAATTTATTTATAATTGCGAGATGGAATTACTAGAATATCAAGCTAAAGAATTATTCCGAATGATAGGTATTCCTATTCTACCTTCTCAGACTATTAAAGATTCGAGAAAAATCAAACAATTACAGATTCCTTATCCTGTAGTTTTAAAGTCGCAAGTAAGATCTGGGGGGAGAGGGAAAGCAGGAGGAGTACGTTTTGTGGCTAACACAATTGATGCGATCGCTGCTGCTCGCGCTATCTTTAATTTGTCGATTCTGGGGGAATATCCTGAAGTTATTTTAGCAGAGGCTCATTATAATACTCAGAAGGAGTTATTTCTAGCAATAGTTTTAGACTATGATTTGCAATGCCCAGTTTTGCTAGGATCTGCTTTTGGTGGGATGAATGTTGAAGCATTATTAACTAATTTACAACAGGTGGTAGTTGATCCTGATTTTTCTCTATTTCAGGCTCGTCGTTTAGCTGCCAGCATGGAGTTATCAGGAAAGTTAATTTGCTCTGTAAGTGAAATTATTGCCAAAATGTACTGTTTGTTTCAGAAACATGACCTAGATTTGATTGAGATTAATCCTTTGGGAATCAATACCCAAGGAGAATTAATGGCGTTGGATGGCAAAATTATTATTAATGACTATGGCTTGGCAAGACAACCAGTTATTGAAACCTTAAGCTTTTCTAAACATCAACAAAAAATTAGTCTTAATAATTTCTTAACCCAAAATTCTCATAATTCCACTCAGATGGGATGGCGTTGGTTAGATTGGCGTAACCCAACTGGGAAAATTGCTATCATTACCAATAGTTTTGATTTGGCACTATTAACTTGGGATTTATTGCATCAGAATAAGGCAATTCCTTGCTGTGGTGTGATAATTAATAATAGTTTGGCTGGTGAATCGAGTGATTTAAAGCTTTATCAAGAAAAAATAGGACAAATATTGCAAGAATTAGAGTCTATCAAGGAAATTAAAGCTATTTTGGTTAATATTTGGGATACAGAACCAGTAAGCTGTGCAATTGTACAGGCGATCGCCAATTATTGTCAGTCTTGTGTCCAATCAACTTCACCCTCACCAGCAGAACATAACAACAAAGTTAAATCCGATCAGGATAAGGAAGCAAATCAGTCAAAATCTCCAGAAACAAAAGTCAACTCTCTGCCACATCCTCAGTTTATTTTACGGTTGTTAAATAAAGATAATCTCGAAGATCTAATGACAGAATCAATTTATTTATCTAGCAATTTAGAAGCAGTAATTTCTCAGGCGATCGCTATAGTTAAATAAAACCAACAAATATTCTTATTCTTATGAATTGGTCTACTCCCAACAAGGTTATTATCCAAGGAATTACCGAATCTCAAGCTACTTTTTATGCAGTGCAAATGAAAGCCTATGGCACAGAAATTGTGGCAGGGATAAGCCCTGGAAATGGCGGTACCGAAGTAGAAGGCATCCCTGTATTTGATTTAGTAGAACAGGTGTTTGAGCAAGTAGACAAAATAGATGCAAGTCTAATTTTTGTACATCCCTATCAAGTGCTAGATGCAGCCAAAGAAGCGATCGCAGCAGGTATTAGACAGCTTATTATTTTCACCCCTCAAGTCCCGCCTTTAGATACCATTCAACTGATTAAGTGTGCTAAAGCTACTAATACTTTGGTTTTGGGTCCAGGTAGCCAAGGAGTAATCATTCCGCAACAAGTTTGGTTGGGTAAATTACAGCCTCAATTTTATCAGCCAGGGGAAGTCGGATTAATTACAACTAGTAGCTATTTATGTTATGAAGTAGCAGCCGAGTTAAATCAGGTAAACATGGGACAGTCTATAGTGGTAAGTTTGGGAGAAGAGCGCATTATCGGTTCAGGTTTGCTCCAATGGTTAAAGATGCTCAATGAAGATCCAAACACTAAAGCGATCGTCTCTATTGGAAAAAGACTTAATCAAACCGAAGAAATTATTAGCTACTGTAAACAACATTGTCAGGAAAAGCCGATCATTATTTATCTGGCAGGACTAAAAGCTCCTCAAGAAAAAGTTTTTCGCGATGCAGTTACGATTATTAGCAGTCATTTGTCTGGTTCAATTAGAACAGTAAATCAAGAACACCAAACCATTAAAAAGTTGCAAAAGGTAGGAATAAAAATAGCGAAAAGACCAAGTGAAATACCCACTATGATTCAAACTGCGTTATCAACGGCTTGAGTAAGTAATTAAAGCTTATATAGCATTGGTGACAAGTTAAGGGACTACGTTGTTTGTCAATCGATTTTTTTAAGTAGCAAGTAGCAAGTATATTTATGACTTTCTTTGACTCAACAGAGTAGGTAAAAGGGTAAAGGAGAAAGAGAAAAAATACCTTACGAATCTAAGAATTGCTATAGATAAGCTGTTATGTTTTTATATTGGTGATCTAAATCACACCTAAGTAAGAACTTTAAGTAAAAAATATATTTAACCAAATACACTTTATCAAAACTTTAAAAGCAAAATTTATCAAAATTATTATTCATTCAGCTTTAATAACTATATTTATTCAATTATCACAAAAAATATATTTTCTTGTGATTAAAATCACTTTATTACTTGTTTATAATCATATCGCTAAAGATAAAAATATCTGATGATTATTTAGATAGAAAAGATAGTACATAAATCAAACAAACTATCTTTTAATTCGATTTATGTCTCAATATTAAATTAATACAATGGCACAATTTACCGAAAGTTATTTTGAGGAACTATTTGATTTTGCAGAGTTAGATAATACTGTATCTTCAACAATCAGATTAGCTGCTAAAGATCCTAGAACTTTATATCAGTTTTTCCAAAGATATATTTATTTTAATGGTTATGCCTCTTCTGTAATTGCTCGTTTAGCGAGTTCAATTGCCATGTCTCGCTATTTATTTAACGATCCAACTGTTTTTGTTACCGAAGAAGCTGATCGAGGTTTTCAAATTTCTGCTGAGGTCATGATTGCTGCTGCTGATGAAGGCTCTCATGAAATTACTCACCGTGAATTAGCACAGTTATTAATGAAAACATTAGGAAACTACGCAGAACTTTCTGCTGGTGAGCGCAACCAAATGGCTATCATTCCCAACTGGCTAGATGAAATCTGCCAAGAAACTATGGCTAAATATCAAGGAACACCTGGAGATGTTGAGTCTTTGATCAAATCCATTGGATTTCATGCTGCTTCAGAATTAATGGGCGATCGCGAATATGCTTTGCTTGATATGATTATCCGTTATGAAAACGAAGGAATCGGTTTTGATCGTTATTTAACTCAAGAAACTAAAGCAACTCAAATTGGTAAACATCGCTATCTTCCTTGGGGATATATCCTAATTCACGGGAAATATGAAGGTACTGGTGCAGAAGCCAAACACTTTGTTCACGTATTAAATGCTCTTAATATGGTTCTAGCTTATCGTCCTGAGTCGGAAGAGCAACTTAGTGAGTGGGTATTAGAAGGATTTAAATCTTTTATTAAATTACAACAGAGTTTGTTCAAGAAAATGTTCCAAGAATGTTTAGACATGGGTCAATCTTCCAAAGTTGAACAACTAGTTAGTGCTTAAATTTGTGAATTTGGGAATACTAAAAATCAATAAATCATATTTCCAATTTATCAAATTTTGGCTGTAGTTAATTCAAATACAATTTATAAGTATCTAGATAATTGATTACTCGACTCCTATTCTTAAAAAGTATAAAAATGGGAGTTGAGTTTTCATGTTTAGTTTTAAATTACTGTATTGGTTTAAAAATATAGCCGAACTGAATACTAATATCCTTAAAGTAGTATGTCTAGTTAATTTTATAATCACTAGCTGAACAGATATGCATAATTGGCAGGCTCAAATAGGTATAGGTGCAGGTTTAATAGGTTTGTCAGGTTTTTTACCTTATATCTTGACAACTTTACAAGGCAAAACTAGACCCAATCGAGCTACTTGGTGGATTTGGGGAATTTTAGGAGTTATACAAGCTGTTAGCTATTATTATTCTGGAGCCAATAATACAATATGGGTTCCCATTTTTTATGGTGTTTGTCATATTGTAACTGCTATTTTATCTCTTAAATATGGCGAAGGTGGCTGGAATAAATTGGATAGGCTTTCCTTAT
The DNA here is from genome assembly GCA_964393695.1 of uncultured Pleurocapsa sp. GTDB lineage: Bacteria > Cyanobacteriota > Cyanobacteriia > Cyanobacteriales > Xenococcaceae > Waterburya. The sequence continues at coordinate 29,658 of CAYMWC010000016.1, read as the reverse complement.
TCGGAGCAGGCATAAGCCTTGTGCTTTGGTGGTTTTTTAACGCGCCATTCATTGCTCTAATTTTTGCTTTAGTCATAGACTTTTTTGCTGCATTACCTACAATTTTCAAATCATATTATGCGCCTGAACAAGAAAGTTGCTTTTCTTGGTCTATCTTTCTTCTTGCAAATACTCTTAATTTAGTAGCTTTGGAAAATTGGTCTTTCGAGCTTTTAGCATATCCTTTGTATTTATTTGCTTCAACCCTAACGATATCAACAATTCTTTATTACAATCAATTCAAAAAAATTATTGTTATCTATAGAAAAAAAAACATTAAAAATCGTTGAATGTAAAGATCTAACTAAAATTTGGGAATTCTAAAATTTAGAAACCTGTATCTATATTAATTGATTGGGATAAATTGATGTTATTAAAATCTCACTCTAGTCAAACGTCCAGTTCTTGGTTATCTCAAAAAATTCCATTACGTCAGATCTTAATAATACCTTTTATCATCCAAATTTTTGCTGCTGTGAGTCTGACAGGGTATTTGTCGCTTCGCAACGGACAAAAAGCTGTTAACGATTTGGCTAGTAAATTACGCACTGAAGCAAGTCAACGTATAGATCAGCATTTAGATAGCTATATGGAAATTCCTCATAAAGTTGTTCAGAATAACTTTGATCTAATAGATATGGGGTTACTTAAACTAGAAAACAAAGAACAATTAGGACAGTTTTTTTGGAAACAACTTAAGTTATTTAATATTGGTTACATACTTTTTGGTTTTCAAACAGGTGATTATGTAGCAGCAGGATATCTTTTTAGCGATGAACGTATTACTGTTGATGAACTTGCTCCACAAGAATATCGTGGGAGTACACATCTTTTTAGTTGGGAAATAGACGAGCAAGGAAAGCGGACTAAAATTATTCAAGACAATGGAGAGTTTATAGCCAAAAATGAAGGATGGTATTTAGAGGCAGCAACACAAAATAAACCTGTTTGGAGTCATGTTTATAATTGGCTTGTAGAACCTTATAACCTATCTATTGCTTTTAGTAGTCCTATTTACGATAAAAATCAGAAACTTATTGCTGTAATTGCTGCTGAACAACGTCTTTCACAAATCAGTGATTTTTTACGTCATTTAAAAGTAAGTCCTTCGGGAAAAACTTTTATCATAGAACGAGATGGACAGTTAATTGCCAGTTCTAGTGATGAGCAACCTTTTACAGTAATTAAAAATAAACCGCAGAGATTAGAAGCTTCAGATAGCAAAGATCCTTTAATTAAGGGAGCTACAGAATATTTAACTGAAAGGTTTGGTGATCTCAAGAAAATCGATCAAACTCAACAAATAGATTTTAAACTTGATGGTGAACGTCAATTTGTTCAGGTAACTCCTTGGCAGGATGAATTAGGTTTGGATTGGTTGGTAGTTGTGGCTGTGCCTGAATCTGACTTTATGGAACAGATTAATGCCAATACTCGTACTACTATTATGCTGTGTTTATTGGCTTTAGGAGTAGCGATCGCTTTGGGTTTGTATACTTCTCGTTGGATCACCAAGCCAATTATGCAACTTAATCAAGCCTCAGAAGCGATCGCCAATGGAGAATTAGATCAACAAGTGGACGAAAAATTGAAAGTCAATGAACTAAGTGTTTTAGCTCAATCTTTTAACCGCATGGCAGAACAGTTACGCTCTTCATTTACTGCCTTAGCCGAAACTAATGTTGAACTAGAAAATCGTGTCCAAGAACGGACTGTAGAACTTAAAGAGGCGAAAGAAGTTGCTGACTCTGCTAATCAAGCCAAAAGCGAGTTTCTGGCAAATATGAGTCACGAATTAAGAACTCCTTTAAATGGCATTTTAGGCTATGCTCAAATTCTTCAACAGTCTCGCTCTTTGGAAGATAAAGAAAAAAAAGGAGTGAATATTATCAATCAATGTGGTACCCATTTACTAAATTTGATCAACGATATCCTCGATCTTTCTAAAATTGAAGCTCGCAAAATGGAATTGCATCCTGTGGAATTGCATTTTCCTTCTTTTATTCAAGGGGTAGTAGAAATCTGCCAGATTAAAGCGCAACAAAAAGGAATTACCTTTACCTATGAATCAGATCCTAATTTGCCTATGGGGGTAGAGGCGGATGAAAAAATGTTACGTCAAGTATTAATGAACTTATTAAGCAATGCCATTAAATTTACCGAACAGGGCAGAGTTAGGTTGATTGTTCAAGCTCTGTCAACCAGTTCCGAGCCACCAACTAAACATCGTTTACGTTTTGAAGTCGAAGATAGTGGCATTGGCATCAAGTCCGAAGATATCGCCAAAATCTTTCTACCCTTTGAACAGGTAGGAAGTATCAAAAAACAATCAGAAGGAACTGGTTTGGGATTAGCTATTAGTCAAAAAATTGTAGAGATGATGGGTGGTACTCTCCAAGCCAGGAGTCAGCTAGAGGCTGGGACAACTTTTTGGTTTGAAATTGAGCTACAAGAAACAGCACAATTGAACACCCTTACTAGCATTGCTAGTGTGGACGGAAACATTATTGGTTTTGAGGGGCAACAACGCCAAATTTTAGTGGTGGATGATCGCTGGGAAAATAGATCAGTGGTGGTTAACTTGTTAGAACCACTCGGGTTTACCATGCTGGAAGCCGAAAATGGACAAGAAGGTTTAGAAAAAGTACGGGAATACCAACCAAATTTAGTAATTACCGATTTATCCATGCCTGTCATGGATGGTCATGAAATGATTGCCCAATTGCGTCAGTCTTCAGAAATACCGTCAGATTTAGCGATAATTGTCTCTTCTGCTAGTGTTTTTGAGAGCGATCGCCAGAAAAGCCTAGAAACTGGAGCTAATGATTTTTTACCCAAACCAATCCAAAAAGAAACTTTATTAGAGTCGTTGCAAAAACATTTAAACCTAGAGTGGGTTTATGAAGAAACTCAAGAGCAAGCAATTAGTGTAGTTGAAACTAGCTATCCAGTGACTCAACCCAGAGAAATGATTCCTCCTTCTGCCGATGACGTGACTATACTTCATGATTTGAGTCGTAAAGGATTAATTAACGATTTACTACAAGAAATTGACCGTATTGAAGAATTAGATCCAAAATTCTTGCCTTTTACTCAAACCCTCAGAGATTTAGCCAAAGGATTCAAATTAAGACAGATTAAAGCTTTTATCGAGCAGTATCTTTAAGGAAGTCAGAAGTCAGAAGTCAGAAGTCAGAAGTCAGAAGTCAGAAGTCAGAAGTCATCGTAGGGGCGTTTCGCGAAACGCCCGTACAGAAGTCAAAAGTCCAAAGGAAGATGGAGGGGTAGCGAGGTAATACTCCACCACTCCACCACTCCACCACTTTAATTACTACCTACTACCCACTACCTTATTTAAACTCAACGGAGTATAAAAAGTGACCGAAAATTCTAGTTCCCATAGCATTTTGATTGTTGATGATAATCACAATAATCTTGAAGTTCTCTCAGAAACTTTAACCAGAGCAGGATTCCAAGTTGCTGTCGCCATTGATGGTGAGACGGCTTTAGAGCAAATACAGTATTACAAACCAGAGCTAATCTTACTTGATGTGATGATGCCTGGTATGGATGGTTATCAGACTTGTCAAAAGATTAAATCAAATCCTGGTACCTTTGATATTCCTATCATTTTCATGACTGCTCTTTCTGATACAGAGCATAAAGTCAGAGGATTTGCGATCGGTGCTGTGGACTATATAACCAAGCCTTTTCAACGGGAGGAAGTATTAGCCAGGGTGAGAGTACAGTTGCAGTTGCGTAATCTCGCTCGCACTTTAGAAGGGCAGAATAGAATGCTCAAAAAAGAAATCCTACAACGAGAAAGAGTAGAAAGCTCTTTAATGAAGCTGAATCAAGAATTAGAAAAAAGAGTCGAGGAACGAACCGATAAACTATCTCGAACGCTCAAAACCCTACGTCAAGCACAGGTAGAGCTAGTTGAGCAAAAAAAAGAATTAGAAATTCGGGTTCAAGAACGTACTGCTGAACTAGCTAAAACTATGACCGAAGCAGAAAAAGCTAATCAAGCAAAAAGCCAGTTTTTAGCCAATATGAGTCATGAACTGCGTACTCCTATGAATGCCATTATTGGCTACAGTGAGATGCTAATAGAAGAAGCAGAAGATATTGGACAAGATGATTTTGTTCCCGACCTCCACAAAATTCACGGTGCAGGAAAACACCTTCTAAGTTTAATTAACGATATTCTCGACCTCTCAAAAATTGAAGCTGGTCGCATGGAACTATATTTAGAAACTTTTGAGATTAAGAGTTTGATTAAGGAAACAGTATCTACGATTCAGCCGTTGATTGAAAAGAATAATAATACTTTAAAATGCAATTTGGCAGAAAATCTAGATATGATGTACGCTGACTTAACTAAAGTGCGTCAAAGTTTATTTAATCTTCTGAGCAATGCCAGTAAATTTACCCACAATGGCACGATTACTTTAGATATTGATGCTTATACCGTTGACAATCAGCAGTGGATCACTTTTAAGGTGACTGATACAGGAATTGGGATGAACTCTGAACAAATAAGTAAGCTGTTTCAGGCGTTTATGCAAGCTGATGCTTCTACTACTCGTAAATATGGAGGTACAGGCTTAGGGTTGGCAATCACCAAAAAGTTTTGTCAGATGATGGGTGGAGATATTAGCGTTACCAGTGAATTGGAAACAGGCTCTACTTTTACGATTAATCTACCAATTCAGGTGGCTGACTTAAGTAAACAAAAAACCAATCACTCCTCAGAAACCTCGGAATCTCAAGTTAGTAATGACTCCAGTAACCGCAATACCATTTTGGTTATTGATGACGATCCGACAATTCACGATTTATTAAAACGGTTTTTGGGCAAAAAAGGGTTTGAGATCAAAACAGCTAACAGTGGTGAAGAAGGAATACAGTTAGCCAAAACCCTACGACCTGAAGCTATTACCCTTGATGTGATGATGCCTGGTATGGATGGCTGGTCAGTATTGACGGCTCTTAAAGCTCATCCTCAGACGGCGGATATTCCAGTGATTATGATGACTATGGTAGACGACCAAAATCTCGGCTATGCTTTGGGGGCTGCGGAGTATTTACTCAAACCGATTGATAGCAGAAAATTAGAAGCTATTGTTGATAAATTTAAACCAATTTTTAAATCCGATTCAATTTTAATAGTAGAAGACGATCTTGGTATCCGAGAGATGTTGTCTCGTCAATTAAAAACTAAAAATTGGCAAGTCATTGAAGCGGAAAATGGCTGCGAGGCATTAAGAAAGTTGCAAAATCATACTCCTGGCTTGATTCTTTCTGACCTAATGATGCCAGAAATGGACGGATTTGAGTTGGTGCATCGCTTAAAACAGGATGAGCGATGGCGTTCGATTCCTGTAGTTATTTTAACTGCCAAAAGCATTACCATCGAAGAGCGTCAAAAGTTAAATGGAGGGGTAAACAAAATTTTTGAAAAAGGTTCATATCAACGTTCGATTCTGTTTAACGAATTAAGCAATTTACTCAATGAGGCGATCGCTCGTAAAACCAATCAAGTAATAAGTAATAAGTAATAAGTAATAAGTAATAAGTATCAATTATCAAAACCATGTCCAAAATATTGTTAGTGGAAGATAACGAAATGAATCGAGATATGCTTTCTCGTCGCTTACAACGTCGAGGTTTTGAAGTTGTGATTGCCGTTGATGGTGCTGAGGGGGTAGCTATGGCAAATTCAGAAATTCCTGATTTGATTTTGATGGATATGAGTTTACCTGTGATGGATGGTTGGGAGGCGACTAAAAATATTAAAGCTAATTCTACTACTAAGTTAATTCCTGTGATTGCTTTAACTGCCCATGCCATGTCTGGCGATCGCGAAAAAGCTCTAGAAGCTGGTTGTGATGACTACGACACGAAACCAATAGATTTACCTCGCTTATTAACTAAAATTGATGCTTTTATTAGTCCTAGTTAATTAATGAAAAATTTATCTTAGTTATTACTTGCTACTTGTACTCATGACCATCGATAGTCAATCCCAATCATCTATCCTATCTCATTTGCGTCACGAACTCCGTACGCCAATCAATGCCATCATTGGCTATAGCGAGATGCTCATGGAAGAAATTGCAGAGATAAATCAAAATGTTGAGTATTTAGGTGAACTGGAGCAAATACGGGACTGCGGTACTCAATTATTGATTTCGATTAATACTTTTTTGAATCCCACCTTAGCGACCAATAGTCAGCTTAATCTTCAAGAAATTATTACTAATCCAGTCTTAAAAGCAGAACTCGAAAAACCGACTCTCTTAGTAATTAGTAATTGTCAACAGTTAATTTCTTTAGTTGAAGCCGATTTTATTAGTGATGTGGCAAAAATTAATACTGCTGCCAATAAACTTTTAGCAGAAATTGATAATTTAGTAAGGATTGCGCGGAAGCCAGAAGACACAGAAGACAATAGCTTTTCGGAAGCAACAGACGATACATCACCAGAAATTGACATGATTGTTGATACAGCTGGTCTTTTGGCGATGGAGTTAGAACAACCTTTAGAAACTGATAACTATACAATTTTAATTGTCGATGACAGTGCTTCCAATCGAGAATTACTCTCCCGTCAGGTGACAATGCAAGGCTATCAAGTGGCTACGGCAGCCGATGGCAAACAAGCGATCGCCATGGTTCAAACGGGAGCTTATGACCTGATTTTGCTGGATATTATTATGCCAGAAATCAACGGTTATCAAGTGTTGAAGTGGATTCGCGCTAGTCCCTGGCGACATATTCCCACGATTATGATCTCGGCTCTTGATGAAATTGATAGCGTGGTTAAGTGTATTGAAATGGGAGCAGCCGATTATCTAGCTAAACCCTTCAATCCCACTTTGTTAAAGGCGAGATTGGGAGCTTGCTTGGAACAAAAAAGACTGCGAGATCAAGAATCATCTTATCTCGAACAACTAGCTAAAGCCAATGAAGAAATTAGCAAATTAAATCATTGCTTACAAGCTGAGAATCTACGTCTGAGTACCGAGTTAGAAATTACTCAACGTCTTCAGATGATGCTACTGCCGAAAGAAAAAGAACTCAGTCAAATTGAAGGTCTGGAAATTGCTGGGTTTATGGAACCTGCCGATGAAGTGGGAGGTGATTATTACGATGTTCTGCAACATCATGGACGCATCACCATTGGTATTGGAGATGTCACAGGACATGGTTTAGAAAGTGGAGTTTTGATGTTGATGGTACAAACGGCTGTGCGGACATTAATGGAAAATAATGAAACCGATCCCAAGAAGTTTTTTGAAGTACTCAACCGTACTATTTATAAAAATGTCCAGCGCATGGACTCTGATAAGAATCTTTCCTTGTGTTTAGTTGATTATCACGAAGGTGTTTTGAGCTTGAGTGGTCAACATGAAGAAATCGTCATAGTTCGTGCAGAAGGACAAATTGAAAGAGTAGACACCATTGATTTAGGATTTCCCATTGGCTTAGAAGAAACCATTCAAGATTTTATTTTTCAAGTCGAAGTTCATTTAGATCCTGGGGATGTCGTCATACTTTATACCGATGGGATTACCGAGGCAGAAAACAATTTAAGAGTGCATTATGGACTAGAACAGTTATGCACTGTTGTTCAACAAAACTGGCAGCAGTCAGCCCATGAGATTAGGCAGGCAGTAATTCAAGACTTGCGATCGCATATTGGAGTCGAAAAAGTCTATGACGATATAACTTTAGTTGTCCTCAAACAAAAATAAGACTGAATTATTACGTAGAATCATTAAATTATAATTGTATGAATCCTAGCAATATTGCTGTTCAACATATACTAGGCGACTTTATTCAAAATTTACCCCCAAGCCAAGAATATTTAATCCTTAGTTTTTCTCCAGGCTCAATACCTCTACGTCAGAGATGGCGTAACAATTGTTTGTCGGCAGATTTTTTAGCTGATTATCTCAGTACTTTTTTTCTGACTAATGAATACCAGCAAGTCAATGATAATAAACAGGCAGAAGTTAAAAGTGCGGTCAGTTATATTGCTAATGAATTGTTAGAAAACGCTATGAAATATGGAGTGGAAATGTCTCCTTTTCCCATCAGTATTCAAATTCATTTAAATCCAGACTTAATTATTTTTCAATTAACTAATAGTATTCCTGCTCACCAAACTGAGGAATTTAAAACCCATATTCAGACGTTATTGAATTCAGATCCTACTGAGTTATATATTGCTCAACTCGAAAAAAATGCCCTGGAAAATAATCGAGAAGAATCTGGTTTGGGATTATTAACCATGCTCAATGATTATGGTGCGAAACTAGGTTGGAAGTTTGAAACTTTGTCTGAAGAGTCGGCTGAAATAGCTGTGACAACAATGGTACAATTAGCAATTTAACTTTTATTTTGTTTCGGAATAAATAGTCTTTTCAAGGCTAAGATGGCTGGTTAGGAATATTTGGTCGGAAATTTGGGCAATTTTAAAGCCGTTCAAGCGACAAATTGAGTAATACATTCAAAATATTGATTTTTTCGAGATGACTATGGAGATTAAAACTGAGAACTATAACGTCATATATGATTATGATCAGACATCCCACAATATTATTTTTGATGGTTCACTTCGTCTCAATGGTACTGAGGAATATGCTTCTATCTCTGAGTTACTCGATCATGTTGCTCAACAAGAACCAGAAACAATTGTTCTAGATCTTAAAGAGTTAAGTTTTCTCAATAGTTCAGGAATTGGTATTTTGTCTAAGTTTGTGATTAACGTCCGTAAACGTAAAAATATTCAAATGGTAGTAATTGGAGCCAAAAAAAATCCCTGGCAGGGAAAATCGCTCAAGAATTTGCAAAGGTTAATGCCTAGTTTGACATTAGAGTTTGAGTAGAATTACTGATAATTAGTCATTTGTCATTTGTCATTTGTTATTTGTTATTTGTCATTAGTCATTTGTCTTTACTTGATTAGCTGCTTAAATCTTGTTGACAGGTAATTTAATGTTTTTGGCTAAACTGAAAAAAGCTAAAGTTTTAATCATCATCCAAGTTAGATCGATTTCCCACCATTCCAAGCCGTGACGAGCAGAATATTGAAAAGCATGATGATTGTTATGCCAGCCTTCACCGAAAGTCAGTAGAGCTACCCACCAGCAGTTAAGAGATGTATCGTAGGATTCATAACTTTTATAGCCAAACTTGTGAGTGGCACTGTTAACAAACCAAGTACAATGAAATACTACAATTAGACGTACAAAGACACCCCAGACTACAAAACACCATCCGCCTAAAAAATAAAGAATTAAACCCAAAATAATTTGAATGGGAATCATACCATATTGGCAGAATTGATAAAAGCGATCGCCTGCAATATCTTTGGTATAACGAGAGATCATCGCATTAGCAGGATTCTGACATAACATCCACCCAAGATGACTCCAATAAAAGCCTTTGAGAGAATTATGAGGGTCTAACTCAGTATCAGAATACTTATGATGGATGCGATGTAAACCAATCCAATCTATCGGGCCACCCTGACCAGCAAGAGTGCCACAAAAAATTAAAAAATATTCTAGAAATTTAGGAACTTCGTAACTACGATGAGCAACCAGACGATGAAACCCTAATGTTACGCCTATCCCTGCTGTCATAACGTAAAGCAAGAACGCCACCCCCAGCGCACTCCAATTAAAATTACTAGGAATCAGTGCCAATAAAGCTACGCAATGTATCCCAGTTAAATAAATTATTGTTCCCCAAGCAGGAGGAATATTGTTTGATGTAGCAACTGTCATTTAATAACCTAAAATTGTAACTCTATGCAATATTTTTGTGTAAGGACTCCATCAAAGGTATGAACACCAAGAATCTGCTAATGAAAGCAGAAAAAGCACTAATACCGATTTTTTCTGGTATTGACACCCAGGTCAAGCAAAATCTTACAAAAGTTTTAAAAGCATTCCGCGATCATCGGCTGGGAGTACAGCATTTTGCTAGTGTAAGTGGCTATGGACACGATGATCTGGGGCGGGAAGTTCTAGACCGAGTATTTGCTCAAATTATGGGAGCAGAGAAAGCTACGGTGCGAGTTCAATTTGTATCTGGTACGCACGCGATCGCTTGTGCTTTATACAGTGTACTACGTCCAGGTGATGAAATGTTGGCGGTAGCTGGCGCACCCTATGACACCCTCGAAGAGGTAATTGGGTTACGAGGTAATAATCAAGGTTCTCTCAAGGATTTTCAGATTGCCTATCGTCAGCTAGATTTAACTGAAGCAGGCACTATTGATTGGTCAGCACTTAGTACAGCAGTCAAGAGTAAAACTCGTTTGGTTTTGATTCAACGCTCGTGTGGTTATTCTTGGCGACAGAGTTTATCCCTGGAAGATATTGCTAAAATTGTCGAGATAGTCAAACAGCAAAACTCCGATACAATTTGTTTTGTGGATAATTGCTATGGTGAATTTGTGACAGCACTTGAGCCAACCGCAGTCGGTGTCGATTTAATGGCAGGTTCATTGATTAAAAATCCTGGAGGAACTATCGTCACCACAGGGGGATATGTAGCAGGTAAAGCAGAACTAGTCGAAGCAGCAGCTTGTCGGTTAACTGCACCAGGTATTGGCAGTAGTGGAGGGGCAACTTTAGATCAAAATCGTCTGATGTTTCAAGGACTATTTCTTGCACCGCAAATGGTAGGAGAATCAATTAAAGGCAGTCACTTAATCGCCTATGTTTTCAAACAATTAGGATACCCTGTTAATCCTTTACCTTTAGTTCCCCGTCGAGATATTATCCAGGCAGTTCAGTTAGATTCTCCCGAAAAACTAATTGCCTTCTGTAAAGCGATTCAACAGCATTCTCCCGTAAATTCCTATCTAGAACCCATTCCTGCGGAAATGCCAGGTTATGAGAGCCAATTAGTGATGGCTGGAGGGACATTTATTGATGGTAGTACTTCCGAGTTTTCGGCTGATGGCCCTTTGAGAGAGCCTTATATAGCTTTCTGTCAGGGAGGAACACACTGGACACATATTGCGATCGCTCTAGAAGCAGCAGTCGAAGCAATTAAAGCTCATTGAGCAAGTAGCAAGTTTATTTTAGGTAGTAGGTAAAAGGTTAAAAAAACTTTTGACTTCTGACTTCATTGTCCCCTTGTGGGATTGACTTTTGACTTCTTTAATTCTCTCTTTCTGCTAATTCTAGCCAAAGCTCAGTTGCGGTTTCAATTTCGGAATTCAAGGCTGCTAGTTGGTCAGATAATTCCTGTACCAAGGTGAAGTCACTACAATTAGTTGCCAGGTCGGTTTCCAGTTTGGCTTTATCATTTTCCATCTGGGTAATTTTTACTTCTAGTTTTTCATATTCTCGTCGCTCAAAATTAGATAGAGGCTTGTTTTTCTTAGCCTGAGATTTATCGACGTTATTACTTTTGGCTTGACTTGGTTGGGGTTTTGATACTGGTTCGGTTTTAGCAGTTTTAGCTACTTGCTTTTGGTGTTCTAAATAGACAGAATAATTACCAGGATAAGTACGGACATTGCCCCCAGACTCGATCGCCAAGATAAAATCTACAGTCCGATCTAGAAAATAGCGGTCATGGGAAACTACAATTACACAACCGTTAAAGTTATCTAAATAGTCTTCTAAAATTGCCAAGGTCTGCACGTCTAAATCATTGGTTGGTTCATCTAGAATTAAGACGTTGGGGGCAGCCATTAATACTTGCAGTAAAAATAAGCGACGTTTTTCACCTCCAGAAAGCTTGTGAATAGGTGCATATTGTTGGCTGGGAGGAAATAAAAACTTTTCTAACATCTGGGAAGCAGTAATTTTATTCCCATCAGCAGTAGTGACAACTTCCGCCACCTCTTTGATATAGTCAATGACTCGCTGTTCTTCGTTGAGAGCTTCTAATAAAGCATCAGAATGCTGATCAAAATAACCAATATGAATTGTTTGACCAATCTCTACCTGACCCTGATCGGGAGCAATCCTACCTGTAATAATATTCATCAGAGTTGATTTTCCTGCCCCATTTCCGCCAATGATACCCAGGCGATCGCGAGGGGTAAATTTGTAAGTAAAATCTTTAATTAAAGTGCAGTTATTATACCCTTTAGAAATATTCTCCAGTTCAATAACTTTTTTACCAATGCGTCTTCCTGGAGTGTCAATGTCTACTTGTCCCTGTGCCTGTTTAAACTCCTGATCCTGCATATCTCTAATTCGATCAATGCGAGCTTTTTGCTTAGTGCTGCGAGCTTTAGGGCCTCGTTTGAGCCATTCTAGTTCTCGTCTTAATACTCCTTGATATTTACGGTGACTGCTACCAGCAGACTCTTCTTGGGCAGCTTTTTTTTCAAGATAATAAGCATAATTCCCAGCGTAAGTATAGAGATCAGCACGGTCTATTTCTAAAATACGATTAGTTACTTGATCTAAAAAATAGCGATCGTGAGTAATTAATAAAATCGCTCCTGGAAAACGCTCTAAATATTCCTGTAACCACTCTACCGACTCCGCATCCAAGTGGTTAGTCGGCTCATCCATCAGCAGCAGATCTGGTTCGTTGAGTAAGGCAGCAGCCAAAGCGATTCGCTTACGATATCCTCCAGAAAGATCTGCTACCTTGGCATCAAAGTCTTCAATCCCCAACTTACTTAAAATAATCTTTGCCTTAGTTTCTAATTCCCATGCCCCTAGCATTTCTATTTTTTCTGATACTGTAGTTAATCGCGACATCAAAGCCTCTAAATTCTCCCCAGAGGTCTGAGCAATTTTGTGGGATAAGTCTTCATATTCCCGTACTAAATTCATTTGCTCGCCACTATCAGCAAATACTTGTTCGATCACCGTCAGATTCTCATCTATAACTGGCTGTTGGGGTAAATAGATAATTTTTGCTCCAGAGGTAACTAAACGTTGACCACCATCCGTCGGCTCAATCCCAGCAATCATTTTTAAGAGTGTGGATTTACCAGAACCATTAACTCCAATTAACCCTACCTTATCATTGGGTTCAATGCTAAAACTGGCATCTCTCAGTATTTCTTTGATTCCAAAGTCTTTTTTAATATTTTGTAGCGTTAAAATACTCATTTATTCTATTGTTTCGTCTTTTTAACTTATATGAAAATAGTTATGCTGTTGTTCATTTAAATTGCATACTTGTCTTTTCCTCCTGCCTTCTGCCCCCTGCCTCCTGCCTTTTCTCAACCAGTAAATTAAATGCGTGACAGCTTATGCCGTTTCTCAAAAATAGAGAGCGAGATAAACATTAAATTGTAGGTTGGGAAGCCAGTCGCTTGCGGGGTTCTCCCCGTTGTGCGAACTAGCGTTTGAGTGCGCGAAACCCAACATTTATAAATCTGAGAATTGGTATTATCAGGATAAATATAAATCGCATCTAGTTTGATACTAAAAGACCTGACTAATTTTAGCCAGGTTGCAAGAATGGTAAATGATAAATGATCAATGAAATGACTTCTGACTTCGTTAAGTAATTACAGTTGGTTCATTACGCTGAGTATACTCCTGAATTTGGGCAATTTCTTGCGCCAGGTCAATCAAGGGTTTCAAAGCCTCTTGCGTATCGAGATTGTGCTTACTAACATCAGATTCATAACTCTCAACATATAGCCTTAAAGTCGCGCCTTTTGTCCCTGTCCCAGAAAGACGGAAAACAATTCTTGAACCATCGGTAAAGCCAATACGTAAACCTTGATTTTTACTAACACTACCATCTACAGGATCGTTATAGCTAAAGTCATCGGCATATTTCACTTCATAGTTGCCAAACTTTTGACCAGCCAAGGTATCTACCATACCCCGTAAACGTTCCATTAATTCCGTGGCGCGTGCTGTATCAACTTCTTCATAGTCATGACGGGAGTAATAATTACGTCCATAGGTTTTCCAATGATCTTTAACGATCGCTTCTACGGATTCTCCTCGAACTGCTAAAATATTTAACCAGAATAAAACTGCCCATAGTCCATCTTTTTCACGGACATGGTTTGAACCAGTCCCAAAACTTTCTTCACCACACAAAGTAGCTTTATTGGCATCGAGTAAATTACCAAAGAATTTCCAGCCTGTAGGGGTTTCATAGCAACTAATATTGAGCTTGTCTGCTACCCGATCTACTGCTTCACTAGTAGGCATCGAACGAGCAACCCCAGATAAACCATTTTTATATCCTGGTATTAAAGTCGCATTGGCGGTTAAAATTGCCAAACTATCACTGGGAGTGACAAAAAAGTTATTACCCAAGATCATATTGCGATCGCCATCACCATCAGAAGCTGCACCAAAATCAGGGGCATTTTGATTAAACATGATCTCGACTAAATCATGAGCATAAACTAAATTAGGATCAGGGTGTCCGCCACCAAAATCTTCTAGAGGAATGCCATTTTTAACTGTTCCCGACTCTGCACCCAAACGTTTTTCAAAGATATCTTTGGCGTAAGTACCTGTAACCGCGTGCATCGAATCAATACACATCTTAAAATCATTTTTGATTAACTGACGAATACTCTCAAAATCAAATAAAGACTCCATCAAACGCGCATAAGGTTCAACAGGATCGATAACTTCTACACTCATTTCTCCCAAACGTGTCACCGTCAGTTTATCGAGGTTAATATCATCTGCTTCTAAAATTTTATAACTATCAATTACTTGAGAACGAGCATAGATTGCTTCGGTTACTTTCTCTGGTGCTGGACCTCCATTAGTAATATTGTACTTAATTCCAAAATCTCCCTGTGGTCCACCTGGGTTATGACTAGCAGAGAGAATAATGCCACCATAAGCCTTATATTGACGAATAATTGCCGAAGCAGCAGGAGTAGACATAATTCCACCTTTACCTACTAAAATTCGCCCAATACCGTTGGCAGCAGCCATTTTCATAATAATTTGGATGGCTTCGCGGTTGTAATATCGACCATCACCACCCAAAACTATAGTTTGACCTTCCAAGCCTTCTAGGGAATCAAAAATTGCTTGAACAAAGTTTTCTAAATAATGAGGTTGTTGAAAAACTGTAACGGATTTGCGTAATCCTGAAGTTCCAGGCTTTTGATCCGAAAACGGAGTTGTAGAAACAGTACGTATGTTCATAAAATATCTCAAATAGAGCTTTAATAACAGTTGCTTTAAATTACATACTCCTAATTGCAACACCATTAGGGTGTACTGCGTAGTCTACTGCTTTACTAAAAGTCAGCAAACGTTAGGAAATTATAAAGTTATTTTACAGGTCATCCAAATTAATTAATTGTCAATTATTCATTATCAATTATCCATTGATTAAATAACTGGCAACTTGTGGCTAATAACTGATAATATAAGCGTTGCCTCCTGTGGGATTGGGAAAAGAGATTATGGGATTGGTTGTTCAAAAATACGGTGGTACATCGGTTGGCTCAGTAGAGCGTATTCAAGCTGTTGCTAATAGAGTTCGCAAGACTGTGCAACAAGGAAATAGTTTAGTGGTAGTTGTTTCTGCCATGGGCAAAACCACGGATACTCTAGTAAAGTTAGCCAGTCAGATCTCAACTAATCCCTGTCGTCGTGAAATGGATATGTTGTTGTCTACAGGAGAACAAGTAACCATTGCTTTACTAAGTATGGCGTTACAAGAGTTGGGACAACCAGCAATTTCCTTGACAGGAGCGCAGGTAGGAATTGTCACCGAAGCAGAACATAGTCGCGCCAGAATTTTACAGATATGTACAGATCGCCTAGAAAGACATCTTAGCAAAGGCGAAGTGGTAGTAGTTGCAGGTTTTCAAGGAGTTAGCAGTACCAGTACTGAAGATTTAGAAATTACTACTTTAGGTAGAGGAGGCTCTGACACTTCCGCAGTAGCTTTGGCAGCTTCTTTACAAGCTGATCGCTGTGAGATTTATACTGATGTACCAGGAATTTTGACTACTGATCCGCGTCTTGTACCTTCTGCGCAGTTAATGTCGGAAATTACCGCTGATGAAATGTTGGAATTGGCGAGTTTAGGAGCAAAAGTATTACATCCGAGAGCGGTGGAAATTGCTCGTAATTATGGAATGCCCTTGGTAGTATTATCTAGCTGGAGCGATCGCCCAGGTACTAAAGTTGTCTCGCCTCTACCTCAACCTCGCTCTTTACAGGGAATGGAAATTGCTAAAGCAGTAGACGGGGTAGAAGTAGACCGCGATCAAGCCAAAATTGCCCTGTTACGAGTGCCAGATTTTCCTGGAGTGGCTGCTAAACTATTTGGGGAAATATCAGGTCAAAATATCGATGTTGATTTGATTATTCAGTCAATCCATGAAGGCAATAGTAACGACATTGCTTTTACTGTGGTTAATCGCGTTTTACAACAAGCAGAAGCTGTCGCCGAGGCTATTGCTCCCTCTTTGCGGAGTCATCCTACCGCCTTGGAAGAAGCAGAAGTGATGGTCGACCGTCAAATTGCCAAGGTTGCTATTTCTGGTGCAGGGATGATTGGTCGTCCTGGTATCGCTGCTAAAATGTTTAAAACCCTAGCTGATGCCCAAATTAACATCCAAATGATTTCGACTTCAGAAGTCAAGGTCAGTTGTGTCATTGATGAATCTAAGTGCGATCGCGCTTTACATTTACTCTCTCAAGCCTTTGATATAGATTTAAATTCGCAAAAAGAAATTACTGTCAATCAGTATCAGGGTAAACATCCTCCTGTGCGGGGTGTGGCTCTCGACACCAACCAGGCAAGAATCGCTATTCGTCATGTACCCGATATTCCAGGTATGGCAGCCCAAATTTTTACCTTACTGGCAAAGAAAAATATTAGCGTTGATGCCATTATTCAATCTCAACGTTGTCATATTATTAACGATACTCCTACCCGCGATATTGCCTTTACCGTCGCCCAAGGAGATGCGGATTTAGCCTGTGAAATAATTACCCAATTAAATCAAAAAATTGGTTGTGGCGAAGTTTCCGCAGATACAGCGATCGCCAAATTAAGTGTAGTGGGTGCAGGCATGGTTGGACATCCTGGGGTAGCTGCCCAGTTTTTTGCTGCCCTTGCTCAAGAAAAGATTAACATTCAAATGATTACCACTTCTGAAATTAAAATTAGTTGTGTGATTGATGAAGCAGAAGGAGTCAAAGCTCTTAAAGCAGTTCACGAAGCTTTTGGATTAGGAGGAGAGGAAAGAGTAACTATTTCCGCGTAAGAGCAGTTATTAGAAACGATGAAGGATGAATTATGAGGTATGAAGTAACGAGTAACGAGGGATATGGGAACGAGTATCAATTATCAATTATCAATTATCAATTACTTGTAGTTTCAAAAGATTCAATCATTTTTTCTACTGTTGGTAGATAACTTTCGTAGCTATCTGGTTGGGCTGTATAGGTAATGACATAAGCTTGATTATTTTTAATTGACCAAGTTTGCATCCTTCTGACGGGATTGCCATTTTCTTCGCCACTATAGACTACCTGTTGTGCTTCCTGTTTACCCAAATTGATTGTTTGGGCTTTACTAACATTGGGATCTGACAGTTTTTTAATTTCAGCGATCGATTCGTCAGTATATTTCGCCAAAGACATATCTGGCGGTAATACTTCTACTAAGATACTAACTTGCTCTTTAAATGTATCTTGATCATTTTCTAGGGGAGAGAAAAATATAACTCCCGTAGCAAAAAAATCATCTCGATTTTCTTTTGACCAAAGCTCTGGATAACCTACCTTAAAACCCTGGCTAGAATCTTCATAAAGGGATAATTTAATTTCTGCTTCAGTAGTTTGATTTTTAATAAATAGCCAAGAGCCTAAAGCTGTTGCCAGCAATGTCACTCCCCCTAAAATCATGGGGATGATTCTCAACTTGAATTTTGGCTTTGAGGGAGATCTACGAAGTGGAGTGGGCGGTTTATAATAACTTACTGGGTTTTCTATTGTTGGGTTTGGGTTAGGGTTTGGGTTAGGGTTTGGGTTAGGATTAGGTGGACGTACAATTTCGGTGGCACGTTCAAGATCTGGAGGTGCTGAAGGTTGAGAAACTTCAGTTTCAGATGGTGTTGATAGTTGGCGATTAGCAATTACAATCGTATCTTTAGTATTATTTTTTTCTACGTCCAATTGTTCTAACTCTGACAAGACAACTTCTGCGGAAGAATATCTTTCTTGATGAAGCCGACGTACCATTTTATCGAGGAGATCAAGAAACCGAGGTTGATAATGAATTTGGCTATTGAGACAATTACGCCAAATTACTTCTCCATCTTCATCAGTATTCAAATGTTTAGGTGGTATTCCCGTTAAAGCCTGGATGGCAATCATACCCACCGCATAAATATCACTATGAAACCCAGGACGACCCATCATTTGCTCCATCGGCATATAGGATTTAGTCCCAACTGCGATCGTCGGTTTTACCTGTCCTGTAGCATCAAGAACTTGTGTACTTACTTGTTTGACTGAGCCAAAATCAATTAAAATAATTTTGCCATCTTGTTGACGACGCATTAGATTAGAAGGCTTTAAGTCACGGTGAATAACACTATGTTGTTGTACAACCAGCAGTACTTCTAAAACATCTTTTAACAAAGTAATAGTTTTATCTTCTGACCAAGGTTCACCTGCAATTATTTCTTGACTAAGATCGTGTCCTTCAATTAATTCCTGAACTAAAAAAAATTCATGCTCATGTTCAAAATAAGCCAGTAATCGTGGAATGCGATCGCAGTGTCCCAAACGATTCATAATTTCTGCTTCTCGATTGAATAACCGTCTGGCTATTTCTAGAGTTTTAGGATTAGCAGATCTGGGCTTTAGCTGTTTAACAACACACTGACTATTAAAACACTGCTGATCTTGAGCTACAAAAGTTACCCCAACACCGCCTCGCCCCAGTTGTTTGACGACGTAATAACGTCCCTGAATAGTTTGTCCTACAAGATTGTTATCCATCGACACACTTGCTTATTGTTTAATGACTACTAACTAAGTCTTAATAATTTTATACCTACTTTACTGATACAAGAGTAACGTACTTATATATGCAGTATTGAAATAACGAAATAATTAGTAAAAGCTTATCAGACTGGCAATTATCTTTTGCTTCTCTACACAGCGCGATGAGGCTATGCTATTAATCTTGTCAGGGCTATTTCATTCTCACTTCCTCCAGAGAGAATAAATCCTCTATCTTATAGCCAACTTATAGCCAAAGTCGTTCTTATAAGATTTAAGTTTTCAGCCAAGGAATTATTTCTTAGGTAACTTAATTAATGTAGATCGGTTTAAAATTACTGAGTTTAGTATATTATGTATTTTAGATAAAGATAAACTAACTAAAGACACAAATTTTATACATTTAAAGTTTAATTTTAAGGAAAATAGACATAAGTAATTAAACAGAATTAATTACACCAATTGTATTGCTGTTCCCTTTTCTGAGCGCGTAATTTGAAGGAGTCCTCCAAATTTTGACTGCCTGAATTCCCTGTTTCTTCTCTTCAGCAGTGAATTCGATTTTGTCCAACTACTTACAAATTGTTAAGATAATTAAGATAAATATTTTAATTAAATTTTAATTTTTGTAAATTATCAAAAATACTTCTATCATACATCTTTATTAGTCTTTAAAACTGTATTAATAAATACGGCAGAAAAGAGAAAAAAACCACAAACTAGACAGAATTAGGTTTGCAAATGTAGACAAACTAACTATATTTTCTAAATTAATCGATGTGTAAATGAATTCTAAATTGTTAGAAACTAAAAAAACACTCAACCATAACGATGCTACGAGTGTTGGAGGGCAAGTAAAAAACTTACTTCCAAGACCTTTGAGAACAGTATTTAAATCTTTCTCTCCTGCGTGGTTTATGTGTATTCCTTTCGCAGCAATAATTGTTGTTGTTTGGAATACAGCAGCTACAGCCCAAGGATTAGAACCTCCTGCTAACTTAGAAGAATTAACAGTTATTTTAAACACAATTTTCCTGCTATTTTGCTCGGTTCTAGTTATTTTTATGAATGCTGGATTTGCGATGTTAGAAGCAGGATTTTGTCGCCAAAAAAATGCAGTTAACATTCTAGCTAAAAACTTAATTGTTTTTGCTGTCGCTACCATAGCTTATTGGGCAATAGGTTACGGGCTGATGTATGGTGATGGAAATCCTTTTATAGGTTTAAAAGGCTTCTTCTTTAGTGGCGATGCTGCTGCTTATGGCAACGATGGCTATCCCGCAGCCGTACCAGAAGCAATTAACTTTTTATTCCAAGTTGCTTTTGCAGCCACCGCAGCTACTATTGTCTCTGGTGCAGTCGCAGAAAGAGTTCACTTTGGTGCTTTCTTAATTTTTAGCACTTTATTGGTAGCTATTTCTTACTCCGTTACTGGACACTGGATTTGGGATGGCGGTTGGTTAGCTGAAATGGGCTTTAGAGACTTTGCTGGTTCGACTGTAGTTCACTCTGTCGGGGGTTGGGCTGCTTTAGTCGGTGCAGCCATGTTAGGGCCAAGACTAGGTAAATACCAAAACGGTAGAATCAGTGCCATTCCTGGTCATAATATGGGTTTTGCAACTCTCGGCTGTTTGATTCTTTGGATTGGCTGGTTTGGATTTAACCCTGGTTCGGAACTTGCAGCCACAGCTAATGTTCCTTACATTGCTGTCACTACTAACTTAGCAGCAGCAGCAGGTGGGATGGCAGCAACTGCTACTTCTTGGATTAAAGATGGTAAGCCTGATATATCAATGATCATCAACGGTATTCTGGCTGGATTGGTTGGTATTACTGCTGGTTGTGCTGATGTCAGCTATTTATCGGCTATCATTATTGGTTTAATCGCAGGTATCCTTGTAGTCTTTGCTGTAGCTTTCTTTGACAAGATCAAAATTGATGACCCCGTCGGTGCGACTTCTGTTCACCTAGTATGTGGTATCTGGGGAACTTTGGCAGTAGGTATTTTTAGTACCAATCCAGAACATAACATCGTCACTCAACTAATTGGTGTTGTAGCCGTGGCTGCATTTACCATAGTATTTAGTGCAATTTTTTGGAGTATCCTCAAATTCACTATTAGTATTCGAGTAGACGAAGAGGATGAAAGACGTGGGTTGGATATCAGCGAACACGGTATGGAAGCTTACAGTGGATTTGTTAAAGAAGCTGATATTTTGTCTGGTGGTAGTTCTAGTATGCCTGTAGGTATGAACCCAACTGAAAGTTCAGAATTTTAAATTTGTAGCTACAACGGTTTTCAAATTGATTAAGTATTTGATGAAGTATAACGATGAATTTAATCTGTGACTGCGAGAATACTTAATTATGTCTCCAATTAATTTGCCATTGCGAGTCTACTTAACCTGTAGTTTTCGCAATGGCATTTTTTCGTTATTAATACAAGTTGGCAATTAACAATTCACACTTAGCAAGAAGTCAGAAATCACGACTGTTAAGGTGGATTTAAATCAAAAATTTTAACTTGAGTAAAACTATTTAATGTGTTTTTTGGATTAAGCTAGACTAAAAATTTCGTAGCC
Organism: uncultured Pleurocapsa sp.; assembly: GCA_964393695.1. Lineage (GTDB taxonomy): Bacteria > Cyanobacteriota > Cyanobacteriia > Cyanobacteriales > Xenococcaceae > Waterburya. The sequence goes on along the minus strand of CAYMWC010000016.1, from coordinate 8,072 downwards.
AAAATCCTTTTGTTTCATCAAGCAAGAAAAACGGGAAATATTAAATTTATCTTAACTTTGTTGTTAAATTGCTGCTATTGGATTAACTGATTTATGAGAGGCGATCGCTTCTTTAAGGGAAGTTGAATGTAACTGTTTTATAGTTGGCTTTGCTGCTTGTTTGTTACTATTTAGGTTGGGCATTTCTAATCGACAATGAGAGCAAAACCAATAACTACGACGATTACTCAGGTGGAGAAGCATCGAAGAGGAGCAGCAAGGGCAGGAACTCTGGGAATTCATAATTTTTACTTAGCGTAATCTAATTAAACAAAAGATCTTTTAAACTTAGATTTGTTAACGTATCTTATACATCTCCAATGATAATTAAGATTTTAAAGATATGGGTGAATTGTCAAAATACGCAACACTATAAATCAACAAACCTTAACTTTTGAGGCAGATCACTGTCGTTTTTTTGTGATCAATGTTAATAAAATCTAAATGTTTTAGTATTTAGGTTCAGCCTCACAATTATTTTTATTCAAGTAATAAAAATTATCTGTAATTTCAACTACCTTATTGTTCAGAACTACGAAAAATAATTACCGTGCTATTAGCGTATCTAGCGATCGCTTCGGGGATATTGCCTTGAACTACAGTTTGCAATAAGCCTTCGTTGCTAGCTCCTAAAATTACTAAGTCATATCGTTGTTTTTGAGTCAGATTAATAATGGTATCTGCTACTGAATCAGCAGGAATCAACAAAGAACTAATGGGTAAATTAATTTCACTGTTGAGCAAGTCAATAGCTTGTTGCAAATCAGCAGTATGGGGGGTATTTCCAGGTGCATATATCTGACACAGTTTTAATTGAGGCGGTGTTGGATACACTTTAGCTAAAGCAGGCAAAATAGTTAAAAGTTTGTTGATGCGATCGCCTCCCGTAGTCGGAATTAACCATTGATGATTTGTTAATTTTAGTTGCGGAGGAAAAGCATGAGGTGACTTACCGACTTTAACGAGCATTAGATCACAACCTGCCTGTTTAATTAGAGAATCAACGACACTACCAAAAATTGACTCAATCCCCGAAGTTTGACCTTTCCAGCCCATCAAGAGTAAATTAATATGCTCTCTAGTAATAGTTTCCAAAATTGCTTCTCCAATATCCGTAGCAACGCGAATTTGAGTGTGAATGGGAATAGCCAATTGTTTGCCCCAGTTTTCTAAACTTTGCATTAACCGACGAGTATCAGCAGTTTCTACTTGGGCTTGAGCAGGATAAATATAATTTGGTACACAAATAACTCGCAGACATTCAATTTCATACTGGTGATATTTAGCGATCGCTCCTGCTATTTCTAGGAGGGCAGGAATATTATCAGGATTGGCTAAAGGTAATAAGATACGTCCTTTACCCGTAGCGGGCGAACGGGTTTGATACGCTACATAAGATGGTTCAAAGATCGCTCTGGGTTGATGATCGCAATTTAACTGTTTAGCTTCCGCTTTGATAATATCGCTGCGAGTAATAATTCCCAGGAGTTTACAACCTTCGGTTACAGGTAAACGAGATAGCTGATAGCGATTGAGTAGATAAAGCACGTCTCCCAAAGAAGTATTCGGGCTAACAGAGATTGGCTGGGGAGTCATAATCTCTTTCAGCAAAGCTTTTCCAGTGTTGATATTATCTTTGGGAATATCCGATTGAGTAATAATCCCCACTAACCTGCCATCTTCCACCACAGGAAAACCACGATGATGCGATCGCGACATCGCTTTAATCACTTCAGGTATAGTCAGATGACTAGCAAGAGTTTCCACTTGTGACTGCATAACATCATCTGCGGTCAATTTTGCCATAAAGTCATTTTGCGGATTTTCCTCAGTTATTTCGATTCCACTGGCTGCCAATAAATGTTCGTATAATGACCCCTTGGAGACACTTTCAGCAGCAATATATGCTATTACTGAAGTAATCATCAGAGGTAAGACCAAATTAAAATCAGCAGTCATTTCAAAGACAATGATGATCGCCGTTACAGGGACTCTAACAACCGCCGTAAAAAATGCGCCCATCCCCGCTAAAGCAAAAGTATAGGGAGATTCCGAGCTAACCAGGGCAATCTCAGCGACTCCTACTAAATATCCCAACGCCGAACCTAATACTAAAGCAGGAGCAAATACACCTCCAGGCGCACCCAAACTATAAGCTAAAATTGTCAGGCAAAACTGAGCCACAAATATCTCTGCCGTCATCTGCCAGCTAAACTGTCCTGCAATCACTAATTCTCTTAAGCCAGCATTATCTTGAAAAAAAGGTGGCAGCCAAGACACTACCATACCTGAAATTAATCCTGCTAAACCAATGCGTAGAGGTATTGCTAGAGGTAAACTCCGACTAAGTTTCATCCCTTTAATAATCCCACGGTTAAAAATACCACCCAGAATACCTGCCAAGATCCCCAGCAAAACATAAAAAGGAATTTCGGAGATAGCAAAACTACCACGACGGGTAGAGTCCAAGACTGCTAAAGGGACATTGAGATCTGTTGAATCCAAAATACGAGAAACAACCGCCCCCGTAAAAGAAGCAGCGATCGCCGTTTCCAAAGTTAAGCCAGAAATATCTCGCATCAACTCTTCGACCACAAATAACACCCCTGCGATCGGAGTATTAAAGCTAGCTGCTAAACCTGCTGCTGCCCCCGCAGCGATCATCTGACGACGGTTGGTAGGCGAATTAGGAATCCAGCGACTCACTTCTGCCCCCAAGGCTGCCCCAATATGGACTGTAGGGCCTCGACGACCTAAAGTAAAACCTGCTCCCAAAATCAAAATAGTTGCTAAGGTTTTGACGATCGCAGTTCTCAGATTCAGGACAATCGGATATTTAGCCAAAGCTGCTTTTACTTGGGGTATCCCACCACCAGCAGCCGACGGAGATAAAACTTCAATGATCCAACCAGCTAAAGTACCTAAAGTAAAACCCATCACAGGTAATACCAGCTTTGCTCCAGCTAAATTAACCAGATGAATGCGCCATCCCCCCAACCAGCTTATTCCCTGCTTGAGTAACAACGCAGCCAAAGCTGACAATAATCCAATTAAACAGGCTTCGATTAGAGCATAACGAGTATCAAGAGAACTACTTGCCAACCATGAAGATTTACGCCAGCTAGCAAACAGCTTTTTCATTATCTAAGACTAAATTGGATTATAAATTATTACTATCAATATCCTATACTGCGATTAGCTTAATTGTTGATTGTAGCGAAGAGCAATTAAATCGCATCAAGTTAAAATTAGTAGTTTTTTGTTTTTAAGGATTAGTAATTGGCGACTGGTGACAAATAATTATTCTGACTTCTGACTTCTGACTTCTGACTTCTGATGTTATACCCTTGTGGCTTGCCCTCGAATGGGGGTACTTCTGACTTCAAAGTAAAGTCAGCCCTAAGAAGCCTGAAGGAGCTTTGAGTGAAATCATAATAGGACTGACATTGATTAAAATAAAAGATAGTTATGGCTTTCCTGTGACAAAGGAATGAATTTTTAATGACAGCTTTTTTTAGTCAATCAAATTACTATTTACTAGCTGTTATAGATTAACAAATTTACGGGCAGTATAAGAGTAGATTCAAATTTGGCTGCAATTCCTCTCCAAAATATTAACTTACTACAGATCATTCATCACAATGCGTCAATTTTTAAAACAGACTTTTGCCAGCACTATTGGGAGCATGGTAGGCTTATTTATCTTTATTCTTTTGGGTGCTAGTGGCTTATTTGCCCTGTTATTGATTGCAGTTTCTAACGATGAAGAGTCACCAGGAATCAAAGATAAATCGGTATTAGTTTTTGATTTATCTACTCAGGTCAAAGATTCTCAACCTCCTGTCAATTTAGCTCAGGCTTTTTCCGGTAAAGAGCAAGAAATTATTAGCTTGCGTCGAGTTTTGCAGTCTATAGAAAAAGCGACTAAAGACGATCGCATTGTTGCCTTATTATTAGATGGTCGAAAAGGTGATACTCTCAATGGCTATGCTACCCTCGCAGAAGTAAGATCGGCTCTCAAAAAGTTTCAGGCTGCGGGCAAAAAGATTATTGCTTATGATGTCACTTTGAGCGAGAAGGAATATTATTTAGCTTCTTTAGCAGATGAAATAATTGTTAATCCGATGGGAGTGATGGAGTTTAATGGTTTAAGTTCCAAACAGATGTTTTTTAAAGGTGCGCTCGAAAAATATGGTGTAGGGGTACAAGTAATTCGGGTGGGTGATTATAAATCGGCAGTTGAACCCTATATTCGTTCTGATCTCAGTCCTGCTAATCGAGAACAAACTAGAGCCTTGCTTACCGATGTCTGGGGTCAATTTCTCACGACTGTAGCGGATAGTAGAAATTTAAATACAGATAAACTACAAAAGATTGTCGATGAACAAGGGTATCTAGAGCCTCAAGATGCAACTAAAATCGGTTTAATCGATCAAATAGGTTATTACGATAATGTGGCTGCTGATTTACGTAAATTAACTGGAGAGGTCAAAGAATCAAAAGAAGACAGCTTTCGCCAAGTAGATCTTGGCACTTATGTTGATCAAGCCATCCGTCGGACAGAAGTCTCATCTAAAGAGACACCAAAAGTTGCTGTGGTGTATGCAGAAGGAACAATTGTCGATGGCAAAGGTGGAATTGAAACTATTGGCAGCGATCGCTTTGCTGAGGAATTTCGTGATCTCAGAGAAGATAAGAATGTTAAGGCGATCGTTTTGCGCGTTAATAGTCCTGGTGGAAGCGCAACAGCTTCCGAAGTAATTTTACGAGAAATTTTATTAACTAAAAAAGAAAAGCCTGTAATAGTTTCGATGGGTAATATGGCTGCTTCAGGTGGTTATTGGATTGCAGCAGGAGGAAACCAAATTTTTGCTGAAGAAAATACAATTACAGGTTCAATTGGCGTGTTTGGACTACTATCTAATATTGAAAAGATTGCTAATAATCATGGTGTTACCTGGGATGTAGTTAAAACAGGGGAATTTGCCGATATCGATTCTAGTTTACGTCCCAAAACCGATGCAGAATTAGCTGTCTATCAAAAATCTGTCGATAAAACCTACCAGTTATTTTTGCGTAAAGTATCTGACTATCGCCATCTCCCAGAAGCTAAGGTCAAAGAAATTGCCCGAGGTAGAATTTGGTCAGGAAAAGAAGCCGTCAAGATTGGCTTGGTAGATCGTATTGGGGGATTAGAAAGTGCGATCGCTTATGCTGCTGAACAAGCTAAATTAGGTAATAACTGGCAACTAGAAGAATATCCTCAACTACATCGTTTTGATACTGAACTTGCTCAACGTTTATTTGCTGCCAAAACCCTAGAGTCTCAAGCAAAATCTGACCCGATTACTGCTGAATTATGGCAAATTAAACAAGAATTAAGCGATTTACAGGGTTTTAATGACCCGACTGGGGTTTATGCTCGTTTACCTTATAACTTTAAAATTGATTAATTTATTATCAAGTTAGTTAGAATTGCTACTAATCATTTGTCAATTGCTAGACATCATAAAACTAAGTATAAAAACCTAAAAGTTTAAGAAAATTTTTATTAACTGAAATTTATGTTGTTTAGACAACTCTTTGATCGCGAATCTAGTACCTGCACCTATTTAATTGCCGATCACACCACTCAAGAAGCTATTTTAGTAGATTCCGTTTTAGAGCAGGTAGAGCGAGAATTAAAGCTTTTAAAAGAATTAAACTTAACCCTGAAATTTTGTTTAGAAACTCATATCCACGCTGATCATATTACTGGTACAGGAAAACTAAGAGATTTAACTGGTTGTCAGGCAATTGTCCCTGTGAATGCTCAAGTTAACGGTGCCGATCGCTTTATTAAAGACGGAGAAATAATTAAACTAGGTACAGTAGAAATTAAAGCAATTGAAACTTTAGGACATACCGATAGCCACATGGCTTATCTTATAAATCAAGAGCGAGTTTTAACGGGAGATGCTTTATTAATTCGTGGTTGTGGACGTACTGATTTTCAAAGTGGTAATGCAGGTACACTTTATGATTCTGTGACCAACAAGTTATTTACCTTACCAGACAATACTTTAGTTTATCCTGCTCATGATTATCATGGTCAAATCGTATCTACTATCGGTGAAGAAAAACAGTGGAATCCTCGCTTTACAAGACGCGATGAGGCGAAGCCGACGCTACGCGATCGCATTCAGTTTATTAAATTAATGAATAATTTGGATCTTTCCTATCCCCGAAAAATCATGGAAGCTGTTCCTGCTAACAAAAGCTGTGGTAAAGTTACGGCTAAAGTCTAATTATTAACCTATAATTATGCTCGGCTTTAAGTAATGAGTAATGAGTAATAAAGTTTAGCTGTTGATTGCTACTTGCTACTTGCTACTTTTTACTTTCTACTTTAATATATGATGCAACTATTAGATAGAGTTCGTTTAGGTTTAGCTGTCGGGGTGGCAAAAACAATTACAGGAGTAGTGCGATCGCTGGGTTTGGGAGCAGCTTCAGTCTTACCAGGAGAAATATCCCGTCGTCTCCATCCTCGTCTATTACCACTATTATTTGAACAGGTTAGTCAAGGTGTAATATTGGTAGTGGGGACAAACGGCAAAACTACTACTTCTTTATTGCTCAAACAAATTTTAAGCGATTCTGGTTTTCAAGTAGTTCATAATTCTAGTGGTGCTAACTTAATTAATGGCTTGATTACGGCACTGTTAAGTAGCACAGACATTACAGGTAAGCTTTCTGCTGACTATGCCATCCTCGAAGTCGATGAAAATATCCTACCTTTACTCTTAAAAGACTGTCAGCCAAAGTATATTCTGGGATTAAATTTATTTCGCGATCAGTTAGATCGATACGGTGAAGTAGATACTATTGCTCAACGTTGGGGAAAGGCAATTGCACTTTTACCAACCGACACAACTATTATTTTAAATGCTGACGATCCCACTTTATCTCATTTGGGACAACAACTAACGCCTAAAGTTAAAGTTATTTATTTTGGACTTAACGAACCAGAATTATATTTAGATGAAATTCCCCACGCTGTCGATTCTATTTATTGTCCTTGCTGTGGACATCTTTTAGATTATCAAGGAGTCTATTTATCTCATTTAGGAGATTATCACTGTCCCAGTTGTAGCTTTGCCAAAAGTAAAACCGCTTTAGATAGTCAAGAATATCCCCAAATTCTGATTGGCGTATATAACAAATATAATACGCTTGCAGCAGCTTTATTAGCTAAAGAAATTGGAATTCCAACTGATAATATCTTTAACACAATTAAAAACTTTAAAGCTGCCTTTGGTCGAGCCGAAGAATTAGAAATTGAAGATAAACAAGTCCGCATTTTATTATCTAAAAATCCTGTGGGAATGAATGAAACAATTCGGGCAGTTAATAATATTAAAAAAACTGGTAAATCTTCAGTCACCCTAGTAGTATTAAATGATCGCATTCCTGATGGCACAGATGTTTCTTGGATTTGGGATGTGGATACCGAAGAATTAGTAAAGCTAGGAGGAACAATAATTGTTAGTGGCGATCGCGTTTATGATATGGCATTAAGACTTACTTATAGTTCTGCTGAACTTGAGTCTAATAATCCCAATTTTCAACTAATAGTTAAAGAAGATTTGTCAACAGCAATTAAGACTGCCTTAGAATATACTAAACCAACAGAAACGCTGCATATTATTCCCACTTATTCTGCTATGTTAGAAGTCAGAGAAATTCTAGTTGGACGCAAAATCCTCTAACTATTCCTCCTAGAACAACATAGTAGCAATGTCAATGCGAGTTTTCGCGCCAAAGCCACTCCAAGATCCCGAACTTTAAATAATAGAAATAACTGATAAAAATTGATTAATATTTAATTACAGATATAGCAGTTCTCTAACTCATGAGAGATGTCTCAATAATAAAACTAAGCTTAAAAATATAGCGGTTCTCAAATTAATGAGATACATTTTGCAAGCGTGCCTAGTGCCTAGTGCCTAGTGCCTAGTGCCTAGTGCCTCGCTTCACCGAGGTGTACCTCA